>NZ_LWGH01000316.1:0-4539 GCF_001635395.1 Sulfitobacter sp. HI0129
TCGGGGCGGCCCAGGCGCCTCATCGGCACTTGCCGGTCAACGATCTCTTGTGTGCCGGGCGACAGGATTGAGGTTTCGATTTCACCCGGAGCCACCGAGTTGACGCGCACGCCCGTGTCGCCGAGTTCATGCGCCAGCTCGCGGGTCAAGGTCGTGAGGCCCGACTTGGACACGGCATAGGCCGCACCGGCAAATGGGTGCACCTGTTGGGCCGCGATAGATGAAACATTGACCACCGATCCCTTGGCCCGCCGCAGCGGTTCGATCAGTTCCTGGCACAGCATCAAGGGGGCCACCAGGTTGACGTGCTGCACATCCAGAAAGGTCTGGATCGGTGTGTTGACGGCATTCATCCGCGAGCGGTCTGCGACCCGATAGTATTCGCCGCGAAAAGGGATGATGCGAAAGTCATCCGCAACCCCGGACAGGGCCGCGATACGGTCCGCCTGCAACCCGGCGCAGGCCACCACCAGACGTGTTGACAGGGCGCCGCCAGATGTGGTCACCACGGTATTGTCCGTGCGTTCCTCAAGCCCTGTGACGGCCTGACCGAACAGGAAATCCACGCCGGAGCTTTCTAACCTCCTGTGCAATACCCGGCAGATCTCGCCATAATCAACGATACCGCTGGCTGGGGAAAACAGCGCCTGCACGCCGAGCACCATGGGTTCGCGCTCGGCAAGCTCTTCGCGGCTCACCGGCTGGACAACCTGCCCATTCTGGGTGGCGCGGCGTTCCAATTCGTCCAATGCGGATAGTTCTGACGCGTCGGTCGCAACAATCAGTTTGCCGCAATTCTCATACGCGATCTTATGGGTGTCGCAGAAGTCTTTCGTAGCCTTGGCACCGGCGGTGCATAGCTTGGCCTTGAGGCTGCCGGGCGCATAATAGATTCCGGCATGAATGACGCCGGAATTATGTCCGGTTTGATGCAGGCCGGGTCCGGATTCCTTGTCGATGACGACAATTTTCCGATCCGGTGCGGATTGGTGCAAAAAATGGGCGGTCGCAAGGCCGACGATCCCCGCACCAATGATTGCCAGGTCGTATATGTCACTCGAGCTTTGCATTAACCCCCCTTGGTTTCTTAACAGAAGGTCTATTCACCGAGTATCAGTCTATAAATTTCAATTTTGATGACTTAAGTTAAACATAACGAAACCAATGATCGGTCAAAGGAAGCACTATGCGGCAGCGTTCGCCCTTCAGCGGCACCCTTTCAGACGTTGATGTGTCCTTGCTACGCGAGTTCCTGGAGATTGCGGCGGCAGGTGGCATCACAGCGGCTGAGCCACGTTTGAACAAGAGCAAGTCAGCGATCAGCATCGGGCTGACCAAGCTTGAACAGCGGCTTGGGGTGCGCTTGTGCGAGCGTGGCAGATCGGGGTTTGCGCTGACCGAACAGGGTCGCCTGATCCACACGGCGACCGAACAGCTGATGTCCGAAATCAACCGGTTCTCGGATTTTGTCGGGTCAGCGTCGCATCGGCTTGAGGGCGAAGTCAGCGTGATGATCGACGACAGTTTCATCTTTGAAATGGAACAGCCCATCGCGTCGACCATCGCCAAGATGAACGAACATTATCCTCAACTTGACCTGAAGATCCGGATGACCGCACCTGACCGCGTTCTGGAGTCCGTTCTGGAAGGCAATGCCGACCTTGGATTCACCGGGTTGATACGGAGCAGTGATGCGTTGAACCTCATGCCGATGTTTGAAGAAGAGATGGGTCTTTTCTGTGGTGCGGATCATCCGCTGTTCAACATGCCCGAGGCAGAGTTGTCATATGAGATTTTGCAGCGCTACAGTTTTGTCCGCACCGGCGTCACGCAGACCGAAGAGTTTAGAAACTTCCTGTCTGGCCTCAGTTTTCAAGCCTCCGCACCAACCATTCTGTCCCGGATCCTGCTGATCCTGTCTTCACGTTATCTGGGATTTGTCCCGCTGGCCTTCGCGGCATTCTGGGAGGGCAAAGGGTCGATCCGTGAACTCCGGGTTCCCGGAAGCCGGGTCAAGATCGGGTGCTATCTGGTTCACAGGAAGTCGCGCCCCCTTGGTATGGCGGCAGGAACATTCAAAGACACTTTGAGCGACGAAGTTAAGAAACACGTCGCAAGCCTGCCAAAATAGAGACGGCTCTTATTGGGGGAAGGGGCTTTGGGCCGTAGGTTTCGAGCCCCTCACAACGCCGCTACCCTCATCGCCTAACGCTCTGCCCTTCAAGGTCCGGGGCGTTGGTCTCAAGTGTTCGCAGAAACGCGTTTCGCCCCTGGTCGATATCCGCAGAGATCCATTTTTCGGCGGCGTCGCCGTCCCGTCTGGCAAGAGCGTCAATCACCTTGTCATGCACATCATCGCCCCGATAGGTTTCAATCGCGCCTTCGAAATATCGCGAGAGCATTGGGCCCATCATGACCCAAAGTTGCTCGATGTGGTTTACAAGGGTCTCCTCTCGTGACGCCTTATATACACCGAAGTGGAACTCGATGTTCCTGCGAAATGCAGTGCCTCGCTGTTCGGGGAGCTGGGCAGTTCGGAACGACTCGTTCACTTCGCTGAGGGTCTGGAGTTCCTGCTGTGATATTCTTTCAGCGGCCAACCTTGCCGCTAGCCCCTCTAGTGGGGCCCTGACCAGAATGACCGAACGATAGCGATCCTTGGTCAAATCGGGAACTTGGGCAAATCGGCCCGACTTGTGCTCAAGAGCTCCCTCGCTGACAAGACGCAGGCAGGCTTCCCGGACCGGGGTAATGGATGTCCCGATCACATCGGCAAGGTCCTGCAGGATCATCCGCTGCCCTGGACCGTACTCTCCTTCGAGCAGGCCTGTTCTAAGAACCTGGTAGACGCGTAACGACAGGCTTCCCTTCGAGATTTTCCCGGTCGGAGCGCCGGATGTGCCTTGTCTGCCGGACAATGGGGCCGTTGCGTCGAACGATACAGGGTCTCCACTTTTCATCTTCGGGCCTCAATGCACGTATGTTGTATGGCTATCGAACCATCTATGTTGTCGGCATACCTCTGGCGCTTCAATCTCGAGTTGATGCGCTTCATTGGAATATGACTCATAAATTATCAGATATCCACACCCGCAGGGGATATTCTGCACGGGGAGAGGCTGGAGATGACTCTTCACCGACTTGTTTCTAGCGCAAGCATACCAGGTCGCAGTCGCAGATATCCAGTTGAATAGCGAGGCTTCATTGGTTGATTCAGAGCCTGAACCTCTTAGAGATACTGCCAAAGTTTGGCAAATTTGAGCGCAGCTGATGTCGGCGGTTCCGTTCGGTTCACGGGGTCGCGTGGGGCGTTCTACATTTTGATTTACAATTTATAAATTGCAAGATACAAATTCGATGCGGCCCTTCCACAGGAGATGGAGCTTGGCTGTCAAAAGGGAGGTAGATGATGAAACAAAGCATAAGGGCTATGCTCGGCGGTTCTCTTGTGGCCTGCGTTGCGAGCGCGGCAGTGGCACAGGATGCCTGGTGGCCATTTTCAGCTGAAGACTGGACATCAGGCGAGGCGGTCTCGATTGAATACAGCCCGACGGAGGCGCCGACAAAGAAGTGGAAGCTCTGCGCCGTTTATCCGCATATCAAGGATAGCTGGTGGATTGCGGTCAACTACGGCCAGGTGAGTGAAGCTCAGCGACAAGGTGTTGAGCTGACGGTATTCGAAGCCGGTGGCTATACCAACCTCAATCAACAGATCTCGCAGTTCAACGACTGCGTGGCGCTGGGGGCGGATGCCATCATGGTTTCAGTCATCTCTGAAGCTGGTCTGGCCAATCAGATCGAAGAAGCCACGAAGAACGGAACTGTCGTGGTGGGCGTCGGAAACCCAATCTTCGAAGCGAAAGTCACAAGCAAGATCTACACCGATCAGGAATTGATGGGTTTCACTGGCGGGCAGCTGGTTCTAGAGCTGTTCGAAGGTAACCCGGCGCGTGTCGTCCAGTTCCCCGGACCGCAGGGCGCCGGCTGGGCCGAAAGCAGCGCTGCGGGGTTTCGACGTGCGATCGAAGGGTCGGCTGTGGAGGTCCTCGAAGACAAATATGGCGATACCGGCAAGAGTGTTCAGCTCAGGCTGGTTGAGGATGCCTTGCAGGCCTATGACGACATAGACCTTCTTTATGGCGTCGCGGTTATGGCCGAGGTTGCCGTAACCGCCGTGGAGGAAGCGGGGCTGGCTGACAAAACCAAGATCGTTTCCTGGTACAGCAATCAGGGCATGATCGACGGTGTGCTAAACGGTACCGTCGCAGGAACCGTTACGCAGTATCCTGTTGCAATCGGCAGGATCGGTGTTGACCTCGCCATTCGCGCATTGGAAGGCCGTGAGTCGGCAAAAGAGGTGCATCCCGTGCCGCTGGCGATCACAACCGAAAACGTCGGAAGCCTTGACCTGACGAGGGCATTTGCCCCTGCAGGGTTCCAGCCAACCTTCAAGGTCGACTAACTCGACCGCCCCTGGGCACGCCGGGTTTTGCGATACGGTATATCTAACTTACATCGCAGAACGCGGCGGAGCCCGGG
>NZ_LWGH01000317.1:0-4158 GCF_001635395.1 Sulfitobacter sp. HI0129
CGGGTCGCAATACTGCTCTGTCGACTATCAGGCACTGCTCCGAAAACGAGGCCTTCTTATCTCAATGAGCGGGCGCGGGAACTGCTATGACAACGCGATGGTCGAGACGTTCTTCAAGACCATCAAGTCGGAGCTGATCTGGCCGGTCGCGTGGCAGACACGCGCTCAGGCCGAAAACGCTGTCGCCAGATACATCAACGGGTTCTATAACCCCGTCAGGCGCCATTCGTCGCTCGGCTTCCAGAGCCCCATCGCCTTCGAGCGAAAGGCACGGGAAGTGAGCTAAACGCTCTCCACAAAAGCCGGGCAAGTCCAAGTTGCCTCAACTGCGGCGCAGCCCATTTCTGGCAAGCATCAGAAAATACGTGAGTTTTTGAATCCGTCTCGATTTGAGTGAAGGGCGGGTGGAAAGAGACGCGGGGCTTTGCGAGACCAATTTTAGGCCAACGGCCAGTCTCCACAAGTCGGGTGCTTTCCTTAAACCCCTTGAACCAAAAAGAAAAAAGGCCCGCGCTGGGGCCTCGTCTCGGATTCGCGATTGGTTTGTGGCGGAGGAGGTGGGATTCGAACCCACGGTACGCTTTCACGCACGCCGGTTTTCAAGACCGGTGCATTCGACCACTCTGCCACTCCTCCGGGGTCGGTGTCTCCTAATCGGCCTGTCGCGATTCGGCAAATGGGCAATTTACCGCTGTCCGAAACGGGCCCGGGGAAATTTGCCGATCCGCGCTCCTGCGCCTTTTCACATCTGGTTCGGCGGGCTAGAGTGCGCCGAAGAGCCCCGTCAAGGGGACGTACGCTCGCCGGGGAACCGGCTCGACAGGTGGGTGCGACCACACGCCGCCAGCAGGCAAGGACAGACGATCATGAAGACCCCTTCCCCCGTGATGCGCATCCCGCACCGCTCCATCTTCCTGACGGTCGGCGGCATGATGTCGCTTGCGGTGCTGTCGGGCTGCGGGGAGAACGGCTTTGCCCTGCCCGGGCGGACCGCCGCCGCGCAGACGGAGGAGTCCACCTCCACCCGGCTGGTGGAACGGGACGTCGAAGCTCCGGAGGTCTTTTCCGTCACCGAAGAGGGCCTCTGGGACGGGCGCCCCTCTCTCGGGGGGGTCTGGGTGGCGCATCCGGATGTGACCGATCCCGAACGGGTCATCATCCGCAATCAGGACAACGGCAAATTCGTGATCGGTGCCCTTTTCCGCCGTGAACGCGACCTGCCCGGCCCGAGGCTGCAGATCTCGTCTGACGCGGCGGCGGCACTCAATATTCTGGCGGGTGCACCCGCGCCGCTCAACGTCACGGCCCTGCGCCGGGCGGAAGCCGGCGATGAAGCCCCAGAGGCCGCGGACGCCAGCACACAAACCGCCCCTGCCGCCGAAACCTTGCCAGAGCCTTCGGACATCGCAGAGGCGACGCTGCCGCCCGCCACCTCCGCAGCGGCGGGCATTACCGCGGCCTCGGTTCCGGCCCCCCGCCCCGAACCTGCGGCACCGGCGCGCAAGTCGGGCGGGCTTGCCAAACCCTATGTGCAGATCGGCATTTTCAGCGTCGAAGCCAATGCCGAACGGGCCGCAAAGCAAATGCGCGGTGCCGGCATGCTGCCCACCGTCAAGCGGAGCGAGATCAACGGCAAGCCGTTCTGGCGCGTCGTGGTCGGCCCCGCCCCCTCGAAATCCGAACTCGATGCCCTGCTGAAAAAGATCAAGGGCGAAGGGTTCTCCGATGCCTATGCGGTGTCGAACTGACGTAACCCGAAGGAGGTCCTTCCGATGATCCGCCCCGTTGCTGCCCTGCTGGCGTTGATCCTGTACGCTCTGCCCGCACAGGCCTTCGAGACCCGCGCCACCGCGGCCTATGTGATCGACGTGACCAGCGGCACGGTTCTGCTGGCCAAGAACGCGGATCAGCCGCTGCCGCCCGCGTCCATGTCCAAGCTGATGACGCTGTACATGGCGTTCGAAGCGGTGGAACGGGGCAAGGCCAACGGCGGGCTCGACCTGACGGAGGAACTGCCCGTATCGCAGCACGCCATGTCCTACGGCGGCTCGACCATGTTCCTTGATACCACTGACCGGGTGACGGTGGAGGACCTGCTGCGCGGCATCATCGTGCTGTCGGGCAACGACGCATCCGCCGTCATCGCCGAAGCGCTGAGCCCGGACGGCACGGAGTACGGCTTTGCCCGCCTGATGACCCAGCGCGCCCAGCAGATGGGCATGACCAATTCGACCTTCACCAATTCCAATGGCTGGCCGGCCCCGGGGCATCTGATGTCTGTCCGTGATCTGGCGTTGCTGGCGCAGCGGATCATTCTGGATTTCCCGCAGTTCTACCCGATGTTCAAGGAGCAGGAGTTCGTCTTTGACGGTCGCGCGCCCCAGAACAAGAGCAACCGCAACCCGCTGCTGGGTCTGGGCATCGGTGCGGACGGGCTGAAGACCGGCCATACGATGGAGGCGGGATATGGCCTTGTCGGATCCGCCAAGCAGCAGCAGGGCGACCGGCGTGTGATCTTCGTGCTGTCGGGGCTGGATAGCGCCTCGGCCCGGGCCGAGGAAGCCGAAGCCATCGTGAACTGGGCCTTCCGGCAGTTCGCAGAACGCACCCTCGCCCCCGAAGGAACCCAGATCGCCGAAGCGCCGGTGGCCATGGGCTCCGCCCGCAAGGTCGGTCTGGTTCTGGAAGAGGACCTTACCGTTCTCGTGCCGACCATCACCGCAGGCCCCCTCAAGGCCGAAGTGGTCTTTGACGGCCCGCTCCGCGCGCCCTTCAGCAAGGGCGACAAGCTGGCCGAACTGGTGGTGACGCCCGAAGGCCTGCCCGAAACGCGCGTGCCCCTGCAGGCGAGCGAATCCGTGGGACCCTACGGTTTCGTCTCCCGGATCACCGCGGCGGCGCGGCACCTGCTGGTACGGCTGAATTCCGGCCCCGAGGATGCGGCGGCAGAGGGCGCTACGTGACGCCTGCCCGCGGGCTCTTCGTCAGCTTCGAAGGCATCGACGGTTCGGGAAAATCCACACAGGCCCGCCTGCTCGCGGATCATCTGCGCGCCGCCGGGCGCGACGTCGTGTTGACGCGCGAACCCGGCGGGAGCCCCGGGGCGGAGGAGATCCGCGCCCTTGTCCTGCAGGGCGCGCCGGATCGCTGGTCCGCCGAGACGGAGCTGTTGCTTTTCACCGCCGCCCGGCGCGACCACCTCGAACGGACGATCCAGCCCGCGCTCGACGCGGGCAAGGTGGTGATCTGCGACCGTTTCGCGGATTCGACGCGCATGTATCAGGGGCTGTCGCGCGGCGACCTGCGCGGTGCGGTCGACCAGCTTCATGCGCTGATGATCGGGGTGGAACCGGATCTGACGGTGCTCATCGACATGCAGCCCGATGCGGGGCTGGACAGGGCGCTGTCCCGCGCGGGCACCGAAGAACGTTTCGAAGGCTTCGGGGTGGATCTGCAGAACGCCATGCGCGCGGGTTTCCTGCAGCTGGCAAAGGAATTCCCCGAACGGTTCAGGGTTGTGGACGGGGCGGGCAGCCCGGCAGAGGTTCATGCCGCGATCCTCGCCGCCACCGGCTTCTGACCGCGGCGGTTCCCTCCCCCGCGAAACCTGATAGACCATCCCCATGACAGACGACCCTGCCCTCCCGGATCAGATCGAAGGCGCGCCGCACCCGCGCGATACCTCGGTACTGGTGGGGCAGCAAAGCGCGGAAGCGGCGTTTCTCAATGCGTTCAACGCGGGCAAGCTGCATCACGCATGGCTGCTCACCGGCCCCCGCGGCGTGGGCAAGGCCACGTTTGCCTGGCGCATCGCGCGGTTTCTGCTGGCCACGCCCGACCCGGATGTGGGCGGCATGTTCGCGCCGGAACCCGCTACCACGCTGGATGTCCCCGCCGATCATCCTGTCGCCCGCCGCATGGCCGCACGGAGCGAGTCGGGCCTCAAATCCATTACCCGCAGCGTGGACGAAAAGACCAAGCGCCTGCGCAAGCAGATCGTCATCGACGACGTGCGCAAGCTTGCCGGGTTCTTCCAGCTTTCCGCCGCCGAGGGCGGGCGCCGGGTGGTGATCATCGACGACGCGGACGAATTGAACCCCAATGCCGCCAACGCCCTTCTCAAGATGCTCGAAGAGCCGCCCGATCGCGCGGTCCTGC
>NZ_LWGH01000318.1:0-5808 GCF_001635395.1 Sulfitobacter sp. HI0129
GGGCCGGTGCCTCTGCCGCGCCCCCCTCGCCCGCCGGGGCCGCGCCGCCACGCGCGGCGAGCGCCGGGGCCATCAGCGCGCGCGACACCTTGTCCGATCCGCAGACCGGGCAGGACAGCCGCCCGGCCCCGGCCAGCGCGTCATAGGCCGAAGCGGATTGGAACCAGCTTTCGAAATCATGCCGTTCGTCACATCTGAGGGCGTATCGAATCATCTTTTCAACGGGTCCGGGTGTTGCGGGGCTGCCGGGGCATACCCTTTAAATGGGCGGCGCCGGGGCGGGGGTCAAGCACCGCCACGCCGTGTCGCTTTTGGCCCGCGCGGGTCGAACCCGAGGATGAGTTGCCCCAGTTCGGGTTCCTGCACCAGCCGGGCGGCCTTCTTGCGCGACACCCAGCGGCGGCGGCGTTCGCCCTTTTCGGGATACTCCCCCGCGAGCGAGGCGACCTTGACCGGGTAGAGCATGGCGAGGCATCCGATCACGTCGTCCTTCTGGTAGGAATAGACGCCGAGGCAGCCGCCCGTCACCTCGCCGCGCACGCCCGCCTCCTCCCAGGCTTCCTGCAGGGCAGAGCCGCCGGGGGTGCGGCCTTCCATCGGCCAGCCCTTGGGCATGATCCAGCGCTTGGTCCGGCGGGAGGTCACGATCAGCACCTGCACCTTGTCCTTGCGCACCCGGTAGCAGAGGGCGGCGAACTGGGTGCGCATCTCTCCCTTGGGGGAGCCGTGGAGCGTGAGGGGCGGTTGCTTGGTCATCGGCGGCCTGTGGCGGGGTTTTCCCGTTTCGGACGAAAGTATCACAAGCCCGACCATAATCCAGAGCGGCGGCAGAGTGTTGCGCGCCATTCCAACTTGTGCGGCTGCAGCGCTTGGCGGATAGTGCCGGCCATGAGAGTTCTTCCCCTCCTTTGCCGGCTGCTGCTGGTCACGGCGCTGGCGGTCCCGCAGGCGGCATGGGCCACGGATGACGCCGCGACCGGCCCTGTTACCATCTTTGCCGCCGCCAGCCTGCGGGGCGCGCTGGACGCCGCCGTCGAAGGCCATGGCGGCGCGGTCCGGATCTCCTACGGGGGGTCGGGGGCCATGGCCCGCCAGATCGCCGCCGGGGCCCCGGCGGATGCGGTGATCCTTGCCAATGAGGACTGGATGGACTGGCTGGCAGAGCAACCCGGCATCCGCCTTGCGTCCGGTCCCGTCGATCTGCTCGCCAATAGGCTGGTGCTGATCGCCCCTCTGGAGGAGACGCGCACCGTCGATCCCGGCGACATCCTGTCGGCGCTGGGGGATGACGACCGCATCGCCATGGGCCAGCGCGATGCCGTGCCCGCCGGGCGCTACGCCCGGCAATGGCTGGAGGCCACAGATCAGTGGCAGGGGCTGCAGGACCGCTTGGCGGAAACCGACGACGTGCGCGCGGCGCTGCTGCTGGTGTCTCGGCGGCAGGTGCCGCTCGGCATCGTCTATGCCACCGATGCGCTGGCCGACCGCCAAGTGCGGGTGCTGCATGAGGTGCCCCCCTCCCTGCATGATCCGATCCGCTATCCCGCCGCCGCGCTGACGCCCGCCGGGGCCGCCTTCCTGCGATATCTGGGCAGCGATGCGGCGCTTGAGACTTTCGCCTCCCACGGCTTTGCGAGCGTGCCCGGTGAGCCTTGACGAAGCCGCATGGGCGGCATTGCGGCTGTCGCTCTGGGTGGCGGGCTGGGCCACGCTGCTGTCGCTGCCGCTGGCGCTCTGGGTGGCGTGGCTGCTGGCGCGGGGGCGGTTCCGGGGCAAGGGGGCGCTGAACGTGGCGGTGCATCTGCCGCTGGTGCTGCCGCCGGTGGTGACGGGCTATCTGCTGCTGGTCAGCTTCGGGCGGACCGCGCCGCTGGGCCGCGCGCTCGATGCGGTGGGCGTGCAGCTTGCCTTTCACTGGACGGGTGCTGTGCTGGCGGCCATCGTCATGGGCTTTCCGCTGACGGTGCGCGCCATGCGCCTTGCGATCGAGGCTGTGGACCCGCGGCTCGAGGCCGCGGCGGCCACGCTGGGGGCCCCGGGCTGGGCCGTTTTCGGCCGGGTGACCCTGCCGCTCATCGCGCCGGGGATCCTTGCAGGGGCGGTCATGGGTTTTGCCAAGGCGATGGGAGAGTTCGGCGCCACGATCACCTTTGTCGCCAACATTCCCGGCCAGACACAGACCCTGCCCAGCGCCATCTGGACCGCGCTTCAGATACCCGGCGGCGAAGGGGCCGCATTGGGCATGGTGGCGCTGGCCGTCGCCGTCGCCGTCGGCGCCGTCGCCCTGTCGGAGGCGCTGGCCCGGCGCGTGGCCCGCCGGATTTCCGGCATATGACGCTGGCCGTCACCCTGCGCCATGGATTCGGCGGTTTCGATCTCGACCTTGACTTCGAAGCCGGGCCGGGGATCACCGCGCTCTTCGGGCGGTCGGGGGCCGGCAAGACCACCGTCATCAACGCGGTCGCGGGGCTGTTGCGGCCCGCCCGGGGCCGCGTGGTGGTGGACGGCGAAACCATGCTGGACACCGAACGCGGCATCTGGGTGCCGCCGCACCGGCGCGGGCTGGGCTATGTCTTTCAGGACGCGCGGCTCTTTCCGCATATGGATGTGCGGCAGAACCTGTCCTTCGGGGGGCGCTATGCCGCGCGCGGGCGCGCAGGCCCCGGGCTGGAGGAGGTCGCGGCCCTTCTGGGTCTGGAACGGCTGCTGGAGCGCAGGCCCGCCGCGCTGTCGGGCGGGGAACGCCAGCGGGTGGCGCTGGGGCGGGCGCTGCTCTGCCGCCCGCGGATGCTGCTGATGGACGAGCCGCTCGCCAGTCTCGACGAGGGGCGCAAGCAGGACATCCTGCCCTATCTCGAACGGCTGCGGGACGGGCCGCTGCGGCTGCCGATCCTCTATGTCAGCCACGCGCTGGACGAGGTCGCGCGGCTTGCCGATACGCTGGTGCTGTTGCAGGACGGGCGGGTGCGCGCACGCGGGCCGATGTTCGACGTGATGGCCGACCCGGCGGCGGTGCCGCTGCTGGGCGTGCGCGAAGCGGGCGCGGTGCTGGAGGCGGACGTGCTGTCACACGCGCCCGACGGGCTGTCGCGCCTCAGGATCGACGCGGGCGTTCTGGAACTGCCGGGCGTGCAGGCCGAGGTGGGCGCGCGCGTGCGGCTGCGGGTGCTGGCGCAGGATGTGATCCTGTCGCTGGAAAAGCCCGCGGGGCTGTCTTCGGTCAATATCCTGCCGGTGCGGATCGATCATGTGCATCCCGGCGGCGGGCCGGGTGCCGCCATCGCGCTGAGCGCCGGGCGCGACAGGCTGCTGGCGCGGGTAACGGCCCGCGCGGTGGCGGACCTGTCGCTGCGTCCGGGGCTGGACTGCTATGCGATCCTGAAGGCCACCACGGTGGCTCCCGGCAGCATCGGGCGCTAGCCCGCGACCGGGGCGCGGCCCATCTTGGACCGCAGGCGTTCCAGCAGTTCGTTTTGCGGAATATCGGCATCTATCGCCAGTTTGCGCAGCCCGAAATGCACATGGGCCATATCCTGATAATAGCTGGTATAGGCGTAGTTCGTGGCCGCCCCCGCCGCAGCACCAAGGATCGGAACCGCCTGCGCCGCCAGCTTCTGGCCCAGCACCACCGCGAGCCGCGGGGCGACCTTGGCGATCACCGCCTGCATGGCCCGCCCCGAGAGCGCGACCCGCGCCGACAGAAAACCCAGATCGGAGCCGTCATCGCCCGAAAGCGGGCCTGCCGCGGAAAAGACCTGCACGCAGTCGAACTGCACGTTCTCGGCCTCCGGATCGAAGCCGTATTCCACCGCGACACCTTCGATCACCCGCAGCAGCAGCGTGGTGGTGACGGGCAGTTCGGCCATGGCGGTGGGCAGGCCCCCGGCGCCGCCGACGGCGCCCATGGCGGCGCTGACCGCCTGATTGAGCCAGCTTTTCTGGTCCGGCACCATGGCACGGCTGGAATGGGCCGCCTTCATCGCCTGACCCAGCGCCTTTACGGTCGCGCCTTCGAGATTGCGGCGCACCACCGTGGGCAGGCGTTCGATAAGGTTGTCGGCCTGCCCGCCGATCAGGTTCAGGACATTGATGCCCACGCCGCCGGCCTGCTTGTAACGCGCGGCAATCGCGTCCAGCCGGGCGTCGACATCCACGGTCGCGGGAACATTGCTTTCGATCAACATGGGCGCGGCCCTCCTTGCGGGATAATGTGGGCGCGGGCGGCGCGAAATCAATCCGTCCAGCGCGTAACCTCGCCCGCGATGCCGTCCCATGCGCCGGGCAGCAGCGCCCGGCCCAGCACCCGGTCGGGGTTGGTGGGGGGCGGCATCACCACCTCTTCGAGCCGGGTAAAGCCGAACCGCCCGTAATAGGGTGCATCGCCCACCAGCATCACCCGGTTCCAGCCCAGCGGCACGGCATGGACAAGCGAGCCTTCGATCAGATCGCGGCCCAGCCCCTCGCCCTGACGTGTCGGATGGACGGCCACCGGTCCCAGCAGGAGCGAAGGCTCCCCGCCCACGCGCACCGGCCAATAGCGGATCGCCCCGGCCAGAATGCCCCCTGTGTCGCGGGCCACATGGCTGAGCCCCGCCAGCGGCGGCACGCCGTCGCGCAGCCGGTAGGAGGACAGCGCCTTGCGCCCCGGCGCGAAACAGGTGTCGAGCAGAGCCTCCACCTCCCAGTCGTCGGCGGGCATTTCCGGCATCAATCGGTACAAGGGCCGCTCCCACGGGCGGGGGTTTGAGGTGGCATTGCCCCTAGCATGGCGGTAGCCATGGGGCAAACCACAAGGAGTCAGCATGTTTTATCGTCCGGAATCAGGCCATGGCCTGCCCCATAACCCGTTCAACGCCATCGTGACGCCCCGGCCCATCGGCTGGATTTCGAGCCGCGACGCGGAGGGCCGCGACAACCTCGCGCCCTATTCCTTTTTCAACGGCGTGGCCTATACCCCGCCGCAGGTGATGTTCGCCTCCACCGGGCAGAAGCCGGATGTGGACGGCACCAAGGACAGCGTGGCCAACATCCGCGAGACCGGGGTCTTCTGCGTCAACGTGGTGGAATATGCCGCACGCGATGCGATGAACCTGTCTTCGGCCACCCTGCCCCACGGCAGCGATGAATTCGAACATGCCGGGATCGAGAAGGCGGCCTGTGACCTTATCGACTGCGCGCGAGTGGCCAATGCGCCCGCGAACCTCGAATGCCGGGTGACCCAGATCGTCAAGATCGAGGGAGACGTGAACTATGTCGTCTTCGGCGAGGTCGTCGGCGTGCATCTGCGCGACGACTGCATCGTGGACGGGCGGTTCGACGTAACGCGCTACGTGCCGCTGAGCCGGTTGGGATACCGCGACTATACCGCCGTGCGCGAGGTGTTCGAGATGGTCCGCCCCGACGATTGAGCGGGGTGCGCCCTATCTTGGGCGCGGCGCGGGGGGGTGGCCGCCGGAGGGCGCTGCCCTCCGGACCTCCCGGGATTTGGGCCATTTGGAAGCGCTGAGGGGCCCGGGTTCCCCGCGGGGAACCCAAGCTATTGATTAACAAATGTTTTTTCAATCTTACCCTAGCGGACGCTGGGAAGGGCCCGGGCGCAACGGCGTTCAGTGCGCGCCGAGGATGCCGGTGCGGACCTGATAATTGACCGCCAGCTCGTATTCGGGGTCATCGTCGCTGTCGACCATGAGATGCCCGGCCTTCGTGAGCAGGCGGTGGCAGTCGCGGCTGAGGTGGCGCAGTTGCAGGCGTTTGCCGGCCTCTTCGTATTTCGCGGCCATCGCCTCGATCGCCTGAAGCGCGGACTGG
>NZ_LWGH01000319.1:0-4723 GCF_001635395.1 Sulfitobacter sp. HI0129
AAGGCAGAGAATCATCGATCTCNTTGTGCTGCTTGCTTGGGAATTCCTTCCCACCGCGCTGGATGTGCCGAAGTTCATCATTCCGACGTTGTCGGACTGCCTTGCCGAACTGGCGCGCATGTGGGCCTACGAGGGGCTTTTGGGTCACTTCCTGTCCACCGCGCTTTATACCGTGCTGGGCTTTATCGTGGGCAGCCTGCTGGGCGCGGTGCTGGGATATCTTCTGGGCATGTCCGCCTTCTGGGAGAAGGTTCTGTCGCCCTATATCCTCGCGCTGCAGATCGCGCCGAAGGTCGCCTTTGCCCCGCTTTTCATCATGTGGTTCGGCTATAACGCCATGCCGAAACTGCTGGTGACGGTGCTGATCGTGTTCTTCCCGGTGCTGGTCAACGTGCTGCAGGCCATGCGCACCGTCGACCGGGATCTGGTGAACCTCGCCCGGGCCTACAACCTCAGCCGGCTGGGGGTCTTCTGGAAGGTCGAGATGCCCTCGACCCTGCCGAACCTGATGGCCGGGCTGCGCATCGCTTCCACCCTTGCCGTGATCGGTGTGACCGTGGGCGAACTGGTGGGCGGCAACACGGGGCTTGGCTTCCTGATTTCCTACGGCGGCGGACAGGCCAATGCGGCCATGGTCTTCAACGCGATCCTGCTGCTCACGGTGATCGGATACGCGCTCTATTTCGCGCTGGTCAAGATCGAGGCCCGCGTCCTGCATTATCTGCCCCGCGCCGAACACTGACGCCGGGCAGCACACCCCATTCGACCGCGCATCGCGGCACCAGAGACAAGGGAGAAGGCAAATGACTGTCATCGACAAGAAGGCGCTGATCGAGAAGCGCGTGAACGAGGGGCTGAAGGGTCAGTGGTATCCGGTCTGCAAATCGGTGGAGGTGAAGACCTCCAAACCGTACGGGACCAAGCTCCTGGGTCAGAAGCTGGTGCTGTGGCGCGATGGCGCAGGAAAGATCCGCTGTCTTGAGGATTTCTGCCCGCACCGCGGCGCGCCGCTCAGCTATGGCGAGGTACACGGCGGCAACGTCGCCTGCCGCTACCACGGTGTTGTCGTCGATGGCGACGGCGTGGTTCAGCAGGTGCCGGCGATGCCCGAATGTGCGCTGGAGGGGCGCAAGGCGCTGCAGTCCTACATCGTGCGGGAAAGCAACGATGCGGTTTTCGTCTACGTGCCCTCGGCCGACCGGCCCGAACCGCCCGAACTGGCCCTGCCCAAGGAACTGACCAGCGACGAATGGACCGGTTTCCTTTGCACCAGCGTCTGGGAAACCAACTACCGCTACGCGCTCGACAACCTCGCCGACCCGATGCACGGCTGCTATCTGCATGCCGAAAGCTTCACGCTGGCCTATGGGTCCAAGCAGGACCTGATGCAGCTCAACAAGACCGAGGACGGCTTCCGTATCGAGCGGGTGGGCCAGACGGGCGAGAACTTCGACTGGACGGAATTCGAAATCCACGACGGGTCGATGTTCTGTTTTCTCGACATTCCCTATCCGCCTGCCGCCGGGCCGGGCGGGGTCTTCCGGATCATCGGCTTTACCACGCCGGTGGATGAGACCACCTGCCGCGTGTTCTTCTGGCGGATGCGCAAGGTAGAGGATACGGCCCGCGAAAGCTGGCGTTTCCTTTATCGCGCGGTGCTGGAGACAAATCACTGGAACGTGCTGGAGCAGGACCGGGTGATGCTGGAAGGCATGCCGGACGACGCCCGCCGACGCGAGATGCTCTATCAGCATGACCTTGGTGTCAGCCGGATCCGCCAGATCCTGACCCGGGCCGCCAAGGCGCAGGTCGAGGCGGAACTGAAGTCAGAGCAGATGGCCGCGGAATGACCCTGTCGGGCCGTCATATCCTTGTCACCGGCACGGCGCGGGGGCTGGGCGCGGAGATCGCCCGGTCGCTGGCGGGCGCGGGGGCGCGGTTGATCCTTGCCGATATCGCCGAGGACGAGGGGCGCGCCACCGCGCGGGAGCTTTCCGCCGACTTCGTGGCGGTCGACCTGGCCGATCCCGCTTCGGTCGCCGCCTGCGGCGAAGAGGTCGCGGCGCTGACCGGGGGCAAGCTGCACGGGCTGATCAACAACGGCGCCATTGCCACGGGCATCGGCGGCGTTCCCTACGACGAGATCGAGCCGGAGAGCTGGGATCTGGTGCAACGCGTTAACGTGCGCGGCACTTGGCTGATGGTGCGGGCCTGTGCGCCCCTGCTGAAAGCCTCGGGTTCGGGCCGGATCGTCAACATGGCGTCGGACACCGCGCTTTGGGGTGCGCCCCGGCTGATGTCCTATGTGGCAAGCAAGGGTGCGGTGATCGCGATGACGCGGTCGCTGGCGCGGGAACTGGGGCCGGACCGCATCGGGGTAACGGCGGTCGCGCCGGGGATACTGACGACGGAAAGCACCGAATACGTGCCCGAAGCGCGCCATACGCAATACGCCGAAGGCCGCGCCGTTCCCGGCCCGCAGGCCCCGCAGGACATCACCGACGTCGTCGCCTTTCTCGTCACCGAGGGGGCGCTGACGCTCACCGGGCAGGTTCTGCCCGTCAACAACGGGTTTGTTTTCGCATGAACTGGACCGCCGCAACATCCGAGGGGATCGAATACCTCGAACGCCCGGGCGCGGGGGCCGTGATGGTGCTCTTGCACGGGATCGGCTCCAACGCAGCATCCTTCACGCCGCTGCTGGCGCATCTGCCCGAAAACCTGCGGGTCATCGCGTGGAATGCACCGGGCTATGGCGGCTCCGCGCCGCTGGCGCGGGACTGGCCGCAGGCGCAGGACTATGCCGCAGCGCTCTCCGATTTTCTGGATCGCCTCGGGATCGAGTGCTGCGCAATGCTGGGCCATTCGCTGGGCGCGCTGATGGCGGCCTCTTTCGCCGCGGGCGCGGCGAACCGGGTGTCGCATCTGACGCTGGCCGCTCCGGCCATCGGCCATGGGGTCCCCCCGGGGGAGGCGCTGAGCGCCCCGGCGCAGGCCCGGATCGAGGCGTTGGAGCGCCTTGGCGCGCCCGCCTTCGCGGCGGAGCGCGCGGCGCGGCTGCTGCACCTGCCGGAGCGTGAGCCCGAAGCGCTCGCGCTGGTCGAGGGCGCGATGGCGCAGGTGTCGATGCCCGGTTACGGGCAGGCGGCGCGGATGCTGGCCTCTGGCCGGCTGCTCGACGATGCGGAACGGCTCTGGGTGCCCACGGATGTGATCGTGGGCGCGGAGGACCGGATCACCCCGCCGGAGGGGGCGCGGCGCCTGCACGGCGTGCTGCGCGGGCGCGCCCGGGGCCGCTTTACCGAACTGCCGGGGCTGGGCCATGCGCTTTACCAACAGCGGCCGGCGCGATTTGCCGAAACCCTTTCGACAACGGCCGCGGCGGCGGCGTGACACACAGGGAACACAGGGAGGGGACAAGATGACCGATATCGTTCGCACGGGCAGTCTGCGCGGCATCATGATGCGGGGCCCGGGTCTGACCCAGACACTGCCATTCTACGAAGACATGTGGGGCCTGAAACTGGCCCATTCCGAAGAGGGCACCGCCCTGCTGCGCGGCACGGGGGAGGAGACGTTTCTTTACGGGCTGAAGGAGGGGCCGGTCTTCGGGATCGAATACGTCCATTTCGCCATGCCGGACCGCGACAGCATGGATGCGCTGCACGCACAATGCACCGCAGAGGGCGCGACGGTGCTGGGCGAGCCGGCAGACTTCGACGACTGGGCGGGTGGATATGGTTTTGAGGTGCTGGACCCCGACAACCGCCGCCTGCGCTTTCGAACCGACGCGCGGTTGCTGGAGGAGGAAACCGAATGGGCCAAGCCCCGCAAGGTGAGCCATGTGGTACTGAACACCCCCGACATGGAAGGCACGCAGGACTTCTATGAAACGGTGCTGGGGTTCCGGGTCTCGGACTATTCCGCCGACCAGATGGTTTTCCTGCGCTGCAACAGCGATCACCATTCCATCGCGCTGGTGCGCGGTGCCTACGCCAGCGTGAACCACGTGGCCTTCGAGATGCCGACGCTGGACGAATTCATGCGCGGCATCGGGCGGATGAAGCAGAAGGGCCATGTGCCGACATGGGGGCCGGGGCGGCACGGGCCGGGCGACAATCCCTTTGCCTATTTCGTCTCGCCCTCGGGGTTCGTGATCGAGTTCACCTCTGAGCTGCAACAGATCGACGAGACCACGCATGAGGCGCAGGTCTGGCCGCGCGACGATCCCGAAAAGATGGACCGCTGGATGACCGCCGGCCCGCCCACGCCCGCGCAGCGCGCGGTGATGCAGGGCCGGCCCGATCCGGGCTTTCCCGAACTGCGGTCGAAGGCACGGGGGGCGGCGTGATGCACTATGGCTATGACGGATGCGTGGCCGTTGTCACGGGCGGGTCCTCCGGCATCGGGCTGGCGACGGTGCGGCTGCTGTTGGAAAGCGGCGCGCGGGTCGCTTTTTGCGCCCGCAACGAGAACCGGCTGAACGACGTGGCCGCCGTGCTGCGGCGCGACTTCGGGGCCGACAATGTGCTGACGGCGGCCTTTTCGGTGCTGGACAAGGAGGCGGTGAATGATTTCGCCTCACAGGTGCGGGCCCGGTTCGGCACATGCGATCTGCTGGTCAACAACGCGGGGCAGGGGCGGATCTCCTCCTTCGCGGATACCAGCGATGACGACTGGCGCGCGGAATACGAGCTGAAGCTCTTTTCACAGATCCTGCCCC
>NZ_LWGH01000320.1:0-7641 GCF_001635395.1 Sulfitobacter sp. HI0129
AAGCCGATCCTGACCGACAGCGGCGGCTTTCAGGTCATGAGCCTTGCGAGCCTGCGCAAGCTGACGGAACGGGGCGTGACCTTCAAAAGCCATATCGACGGCTCGAAGCATGAGATCACGCCGGAACGGTCTATGGAGATTCAGGCACTTCTGGGCTCTGACATCGTGATGTGCTTCGATGAATGCCCCGCGCTTCCCGCAGAGCGGGACCGGATCGCCGCCAGCATGGAGCTTTCCATGCGGTGGGCCGCCCGCAGCAAGGCAGCCTTCGGCAGCCGCCCGGGCCATATGCTCTTCGGCATCCAGCAGGGCGGGCTGGAGGAGGACCTGCGCCGGGAAAGCGCCGAGGCGCTGCGCGAGATCGGCTTTGACGGCTACGCCGTGGGCGGGCTGGCGGTGGGCGAAGGTCAGGAGGCGATGTTCGCCTGCCTCGACCACGCGCCGGAGCAGCTGCCGCAGGACAAGCCGCGTTACCTGATGGGCGTGGGCAAACCCGATGATATCGTCGGCGCCGTGGCGCGCGGCATCGACATGATGGACTGCGTGCTGCCCTCGCGCTCGGGCCGGACGGGGCAGGTCTTTACCCGCCATGGCGTGCTGAACATCAAGAACGCGCGGCATCAGGACGATCCGCGCCCGCTGGATGAGGGTTGCAGTTGCCCTGCCTGCCGCAGCTACAGCCGGGCCTATCTGCATCACGTCTTCCGCAGTCAGGAGATCATCTCCTCCATGCTGCTGACATGGCACAACCTGCATTACTATCAGGAGATCATGGCAGGCATGCGGCAGGCCATCGCCGCCGGGCGGTTCGAGGCTTGGCAGGCCGATTTCCATGCCATGCGCGCGGCGGGCGATATCGAACCGCTCTGACGCCGCGGACAGCTATTTCCGGCGCAGCAGCCGGGAGATGAGGTTGCGCCGTTTCGGCCGGGCATCGAAGTCATAGCCGAAGCTTTCGAAGAAGGCGCGCACCTCGGGGGTGAGCAGCCCCCTGCCGCTGGCGTATTGCGGCAGGTCGAAGCCGCCCCCGTAGTTGAGTTCGACAACAACGGGGCCGGCATCGGTGATCGCGATGTCGGTTGACTGATAGCGGATCGGTGCGAATGTCAGGGCCGCACGCGCGTTCATCTCGCGCAACTCGTCCCACAGCGGCAGGGTCATCCCCAGCAGGCCGGGCGTGTCCGGATGATCGGGCAAAAATTCGACCTCCGGCCCCGCGCGGCGCGCCACCGTTTCGATCTTCCCGCTGTCCACGTCGATGGAGCAGGCGAGGTTTCCGCCGCGCCAGAAGTTGTCCGCGATGTTCCCGCCCTGTGGCAGCTTGATGATCGCCATGGGGCAAAAAACCCCGTCGTCCTGTACGAGGTTGACCATCCGCACCGTCGCCAGTGCGCTCGCATAGGGAGTAAGGGCGCTGTGGGTATCGAGACGGCGCTGAAGCACATAGGCATTGTCGCCCACGATATCCGTCATGAAGGTATCATAGGTCAGCGCGGGCAGGCCGGTGCATTGCACATGGGTATCGTCCGCCGCCTCGACGCGGAAGGCGCCGAGGCTGACCATCCCGTCCACGATCTTGCCGAAGATCCCGCCTGTGGGATTTCGGCTCAGGAAGGCGCGCAGGTCCTCCGCCGTGGCGAGCTTGTCGATGCCGGGATAGATACGGGGGGAGCGGTCGATCACGGCGAGGGTTTCGGGGACGGTGACGCCCGCTGCCGAAAGCAGGGTGGCGGCCACGACCTTATCCTCGGCGGCGCCGGTCCAGCCCTGATTGTTGCACAAATGCGTGATGGGCCAGTGCAGGTTGTTGGAGATATATTGCGCGCGCATGGCGGGATCGGTCCGGTCCGGATGATGCAGCCCGTTGCGCAGATATTCGGCGAGGTTCAGGCGACTGGGCGGCCGGGCCATGGTGCGGAAGTCCTTGACCAGTTCCAGCACCGGGCGGCCCGTTGTCTTCGCCGCATGGGCGAGCAGATCCCCGTGCGACAGGTCGCGGGCCTGATTGTATTGCTGCTGGTCGCGGCTTCTCGCGTTCGTCGTTGTGCCTTGTGTCACGTGCCGTCCTGCCTTCTTTCGATCTGCCCTGCCACGCCAGAACCTTTCCCGCGCCCGCTGCGATGATCAAGTCTTTTCCCGACCAGAGTGGCAGGAGCCTTGTCCCAACCGACTGGCGGCCATGCGTTCCCTTGTCCTGCCGCCCGTCGCGCTTACTTGCGAGCCTACGCAATGCAAAAGGAGACCGTAATGTCCGCAAAGCTTTTCACGCCATATACCGCCGGTTCGATCGAGATGAAGAACCGCGTGGTGATGGCCCCGCTCACCCGGAACCGCGCCGACAACGACACCGGAGAGGTGGGGCAGATGCATGTCGATTACTATGCCCAGCGTGCGGGCGCGGGTCTCATCATCACGGAGGCCACCCAGATCTCGCCGGAAGGGAAGGGGTATTTCCAGACCCCCGGCATCCATACCGACGGGCAGGTCGCCGCGTGGAAGAAAGTGACCGACGCGGTCCATGCCGAGGGCGGGAAAATCGTCCTGCAGCTCTGGCACGTCGGCCGCATCAGCCATACGTCGCTGCAGCCCGAGGGCAATGCCCCGGTCGCGCCCTCGGCCATTGCCGCCGATGTAAAGACCTTCACCGCAAATGGATTCGAGCCGACATCGGAGCCGCGTGCACTGCGAACCGAAGAGATGCCCCGCGTGGTCGCTGACTACGTGCACGCCGCCGAAATGGCGAAGAAAGCGGGCTTCGACGGGGTCGAGGTGCACGGGGCCAATGGCTATCTGCTGGACCAGTTCCTGAAGACCGCGACGAACAAGCGCGACGATTCATATGGCGGTTCCGTCGAAAACCGGGCGCGGCTGCTGATGGAAGTGCTGGAGGCCGTCACAAAGGTCTGGGGCGGGGACCGCACCGGCCTGCGTCTGTCGCCCTTCTCGCCCGCCAATGGCATTTCGGACGAGGATCCGCAGGAAACCTTTGAATATGTCGTGCGCGAGCTGAACCGCTTCAACCTCGCCTATCTGCACCTCGTCGAAGGGGCGACGGGCGGCTCGCGTGAACTTGAAGAAGGCGAAAGCCTCGCCTCGCTGCGCAAGATCTTCGAAGGGCCCTATATGGCCAACAACGGCTACGACCGGCAGATGGCGATTGATGCTGTCGAAGAGGGCAAGGCCGATCTGGTGGCCTTCGGACGGCCCTATATCGCGAACCCCGATTTGGCCGAAAGGCTGGAACGCGACGCCCCGTTGAACGAGGGCGATTCAGATACCTACTACGGGGGCGGACGCGAAGGATATACCGATTATCCGACGCTTCAGGACATCGCGGCGCAGTAATCGCGATGCACCCTGGGGCCGCACAAGAACGCGCGGCCCCGCGGGCTGGTTCATGCCCGGACCACGTTAACTTTAGGCGCGCCCGAGGGCGATCCATTCTTGCAACGGACCCGCCGGGGCGGCATGTTGCATCGACCTCCCCCCGGCGGGGGATTGAAACCACTCGGACGGGTACACAGATATCTAACCGAAACAGGAGACGCGGAGGCTGCCTGATACAGGGGCCCGGATCGTCTTGCTAACATAAGGATAAGAGCATGTTAGAGCCTCTCAACGCATCCTACCCGGTCTTGCCGCTGCGCGATATCGTGGTTTTCCCGCATATGATCGTGCCGCTTTTCGTGGGGCGCGACAAATCGGTGCGCGCGCTGGAGGAGGTCATGGCCGACGACAAGCAGATTCTGCTGTCCAGCCAGATCGACCCCGGTGATGACGACCCCGATTCCAGCGGCATCTACAAGGCCGGTGTGCTGGCCAACGTCCTGCAACTGCTGAAACTGCCCGACGGCACCGTGAAGGTGCTTGTCGAAGGGCAGGCGCGTGTGCGGATCACCGAATATCTCGACAACGACAATTTTTTCGAGGCTCGCGCCGAATACCTGACAGAGATGCCCGGCGACGCGGCAACGACGCAGGCATTGCTGCGTTCGGTCGCCGATGAATTCGAGCGCTACGCCAAGGTCAAGAAGAACGTTCCCGAAGAAGCCCTGAGTGCCGTCAGCGAATCCGCTGAGCCTGCACGTCTGGCGGACCTCGTGGCCGGTCACCTCGGCATCGAAGTCGAACAGAAACAGGACCTTCTGGAAACGCTCAGCGTGAGCGAGCGGCTGGAGAAGGTCTATGGCCTGATGCAGGGCGAAATGTCCGTGCTGCAGGTCGAGAAGAAGATCAAGACCCGCGTGAAATCCCAGATGGAGCGGACGCAGCGCGAGTATTACCTCAACGAACAGATGAAGGCGATCCAGCATGAGCTGGGCGACGGCGAGGACGGCAAGAACGAGGTTGCCGAACTCGAAGCCCGCATCAATGAGACCAAGCTGAGCAAGGAAGCCAAGGAAAAGGCCGAAGCGGAACTCAAGAAGCTCAAGAACATGAGCCCGATGAGCGCCGAGGCCACCGTGGTGCGCAACTACCTCGACTGGATGCTGTCCATTCCGTGGGGCGTGAAGAGCCGCGTGAAAAAGGACCTGTCGAAAGCGCAGAAGGTGCTGGATGACGACCACTACGGTCTGGAAAAGGTCAAGGAGCGGATCGTCGAATACCTCGCCGTTCAGCAGCGTTCGACGAAGATGAAAGGCCCAATCATGTGCCTTGTCGGCCCTCCGGGCGTCGGTAAGACATCCTTGGGTAAATCCGTGGCGAAGGCGACGGGTCGCGAATTCATCCGCATCAGCCTTGGCGGCGTGCGCGACGAATCCGAGATCAGGGGCCACCGCCGGACCTACATCGGCTCCATGCCCGGCAAGATCATCCAGGCGCTGAAGAAGGCGAAGACCACGAACCCGCTCATCCTGCTCGACGAGATCGACAAGATGGGTCAGGATTTCCGTGGCGACCCGGCTTCGGCCATGCTCGAAGTGCTCGACCCGGAACAGAACTCGACCTTCGTGGACCACTATCTCGAAGTGGAATACGACCTGTCGAACGTCATGTTCCTGACCACGTCGAACAGCTACAATATGCCCGGCCCGCTTCTCGACCGGATGGAGATCATTCCCCTGTCGGGCTACACCGAGGACGAAAAGCGCGAGATCGCCAAGCAGCATCTGGTGCAGAAGCAGATCAAGAACCACGGCCTGAAGGCCAAGGAGTTCAGCATCGAGGATTCGGCGCTGACCGACATGATCCGCTACTACACCCGGGAGGCCGGCGTTCGGAACCTTGAGCGTGAGATCGCGAAAGTGGCGCGGAAGTCCCTGACCCGCATCGTCAAGAAAGAGGACGAGTCAATCACCGTGACGGATGAGAATCTCGGCGATTTCCTCGGCGTGCGAAAGCATCGCTACGGTTTGGCCGAAAAGGACGACCAGATCGGCGTGGTGACCGGGCTGGCCTATACCTCTGTCGGGGGCGAGCTGCTCCAGATCGAGGCGCTGCGCCTGCCGGGCAAGGGCCGGATGAAGACCACCGGCAAGCTGGGCGACGTGATGAAGGAAAGCATCGACGCGGCATCAAGCTACGTGCGCTCGATCTCGCCGAAGATCGGGGTCAAGCCGCCGAAGTTCGACACTTTGGACATCCACGTCCACGTGCCGGACGGTGCGACGCCGAAGGACGGGCCCTCTGCCGGTCTGGCCATGGTGACCTCCATCGTGTCGGTGCTGACCCAGATTCCCGTCCGCAAGGACATCGCGATGACGGGTGAGGTTTCGCTGCGCGGCAACGCCATGCCGATCGGCGGGTTGAAGGAGAAACTGCTCGCGGCACTGCGGGGCGGCATCAAGACGGTGCTGATCCCGGAAGAGAACGAGAAGGATCTGCCGGATATTCCGGACAACGTGAAAGAGGGGTTGAAGATCATTCCGGTTGCCCATGTCTCCGAAGTGCTGGAGCACGCGCTGGTGCGCAAGCCGGAGGAAATTGACTGGGACGAGGCGGCGGAAGAAGCTGCCGCCGCGGCGGCGCTGAAGGCCAAATCTTCCGAAGGTGGCTCAGCCACCACGCACTGACCCGGCCTCACGACAATCGAAAGGGCGTCCGCCATCCGGCGGGCGCCCTTTTCTGTGCGCACCGCTGACATTGAGGCAGCTGTTCTCAATTCAATGGAAATTCTCGCCCCGTCTCGCTAGATTGCCGCTATAACGAAAACAACATCAGGCGAGGCAGAGCATGAGCACATCGGCGAAATCCACACCCAAACCCCGCACCAAATCGAAAACCGCTGCGTCGGCGGCCAAGGCCGCGGCATCTGCGAAAACGCCGAAATCCGCTGCGCCTGCGGAGGCACCTCTGTCGGCGCTCGACGGCGCAACGCCGGTCGCGGCGAAACGGGCCGAAGCCGCGGTGGTCGAAAGCCCCAAGTCCGTCATCATGGGGCCGGTCATGCGGCGCAAGCAGTTGGTCGACGCCGTGGTGGAACGTTCGGGCACCAAGAAGAAGATCGCCAAGCCGGTCGTCGAAGCCGCGCTGTACGTGCTGGCCGAGGCGCTGGCCGATAACCGCGAACTGGCCCTGCCGCCGCTCGGCCGCGTCAAGATTCGCAAGGAGCGCAAGCTTGCCAACGCGCGTATCCTGACCATCAAGCTGCGCCAGTCCCTCGGGGCCGACAAGGCAAAGCCGGAAGACATGGGCGAAGAAGGCAAGGGCGATAGCGACTGATAGGGCAAAATCCTGCCACCCCCCTTGCAAGAGAGGCGGCGATTCAGTAATTCGCACGGCACGGGTGATTAGCTCAGTGGTAGAGCGCTTCGTTCACATCGAAGATGTCAGGAGTTCAAATCTCTTATCACCCACCATCCACCCTTTTTGTTGACCGGCCTGCTATCCATCCCGGTCCCCGTGCAGAGACGCCGGATTGAGAGACTTTCCCGAACTTCTGATCCTGCGCCACGGCGAAACGGAATGGAATGCCACCGGCAGGCTGCAGGGCAGTTTCGACAGCACCCTGACGCCCGAAGGGGTGGCTCAGGCCGCGCGCCAGCGCGCCCTACTGTCCCGCCTCGACCTGACCGGCTATCGCGCGATCTCCAGCCCGCAGGGCAGGGCCTTTCGCACGGCGGCGCTGGCGCTCGACGGTTTGATCGATGAAATACATACCGATGACCGTCTGCGCGAAATCGGCCTTGGCACCTGGGCGGGCCGGGATCGGGCCGAACTGATGGCCGAAACAGGCGCAGAGGACGGTTTTGCCCTCTACGAACTGGCACCGGGCGGTGAGGGGTTCGGCGCCTTGGCGCGCCGGTGTGAGGGGTTCCTCGCCGATCTTACAACGCCCGCCATCGTCGTGACCCATGGGATCACCAGCCGGATGCTGCGGCTTCTGCTGACCGGATCGACCCCCGAACGGCTGCGAGATATGGGCGGCGGGCAGGGGGTCGTCTACCGCGTATCGGGCGGAAGGCAGGAACTCTTGTCATAAAGGGCTTGAAGCCCGCCACCTGCTCGGGCTAAGACACCCCGGCGGGTCGTTAGCTCAGTTGGTAGAGCGCTTCGTTTACACCGAAGATGTCGGGAGTTCGAGCCTCTCACGACCCACCAAAATCCCCCCTCTCGCTACTCTCCGATTTCCGCGCGCCCGCGCGCCATTCCCCTTCTCATGATCCGAAATACTTCGGGGGTCCGGGGGCTGGCCCCCGG
>NZ_LWGH01000321.1:0-23255 GCF_001635395.1 Sulfitobacter sp. HI0129
GTCCATCTGCGCCGCACCGGTGATCATGTTCTTCACGTAGTCGGCGTGGCCGGGGCAGTCCACATGCGCGTAGTGGCGTGCTTCGGTCTCGTATTCCACGTGCGCGGTGGAGATCGTGATGCCGCGGGCCTTCTCTTCGGGCGCGCCGTCGATCTGGTCGTAGGCGCGGAAGTCGCCGAAGTACTTCGTGATCGCCGCCGTCAGCGTCGTCTTGCCGTGGTCAACGTGACCGATCGTGCCGATGTTTACGTGCGGCTTGTTACGTTCAAACTTTGCCTTTGCCATGATTTGGCTCCTTTGGTTCTGTGTTGGACGGCGGACAGAAATCCACCCTACGGTTTGGGGTAGGGCGGGGTTTTCCCCGCCATCCCGTTAAGCGAATTTGGACTGGATCTCTTCCGAGATGTTCTGCGGAACCGGCTCGTAGTGATCGAACTGCATGGTGAAGTTCGCACGACCCGAAGACATCGACCGCAAGGTGTTGATGTAGCCGAACATGTTGGCCAGCGGCACGAAGGCATCGATCGCGATGGCGTTGCCGCGCGTATCCTGACCCTGCACCTGACCACGACGCGACGTGAGGTCGCCAATGATGCCACCGGTATATTCCTCGGGCGTCACAACCTCGACCTTCATGATCGGTTCCAGCAGCTTGGCGCCGGCCTTCTTCATGGCTTCGCGCATCCACTGACGCGATGCGATTTCGAACGCGAGCACGCTGGAGTCCACGTCGTGGAACTTACCGTCGATCAGAGCGACCTTGAAGTCGATGACCGGGAAGCCGGCAAGCGGACCGGAGTCCATGACCGAGCGGATACCCTTTTCGACGCCGGGGATATATTCCTTCGGAACGGCACCGCCGACGATGCGGCTTTCGAAGGAGAACCCTTCGCCCGGCTCAGTCGGGGTGATGATCATCTTCACCTCGGCGAACTGGCCCGAACCACCTGACTGCTTCTTGTGGGTGTAGGTATGCTCCGCTTCGCGCGAAATCGTTTCACGGTAAGCCACCTGCGGTGCACCGATGTTGGCTTCCACCTTGAATTCGCGCTTCAGGCGATCGACGAGAATATCGAGGTGAAGTTCCCCCATGCCCTTCATGATCGTCTGACCGGATTCCATGTCTGTCTCGACGCGGAAAGACGGGTCTTCCGCAGCCAGACGCGCCAGACCGGCGGACATCTTTTCCTGGTCGGCCTTTGTCTTGGGCTCGACCGCGATCTCGATCACCGGATCGGGGAAGGTCATCGTTTCGAGAACCACGGGGTCGTTGACGGCGCAAAGCGTGTCACCTGTCGTGGTGTCCTTCAGACCGGCCAGCGCGATGATATCGCCCGCGAAGGCTTCCTCGATCTCCTCGCGGTTGATCGAGTGCATCATCATCATGCGGCCAACGCGCTCTTTCTTGCCCTTGGTGGAGTTCAGGAGCGTGTCACCCTTCTTCAGCACGCCGGAATAGATGCGTGTGAAGGTCAGCGAGCCGACAAAGGGGTCGTTCATGATCTTGAACGCAAGACCGGAGAACGCCATGTTATCGTCCGCGCGGCGCGGGATGTTACGAACTTCGTCTTCGTCGCCCGGCTTGAAGCCCATGTAGTCGACGACGTCCAGCGGGCTGGGCAGATAGTCGATCACGGCGTTGAGCAGGGGCTGCACGCCCTTGTTCTTGAAGGCGGAACCGCAGAGAACCGGAATGAACTTGATGCCCAGCGTACCCTTGCGGATCAGCTTGCGCAGCGTGTCCACGTCGGGCTCGGCGCCGTCCATCAGGTAGTTTTCCATGGCTTCGTCGTCCATCTCGACCGCGGTCTCGATGAGCGTTGCGCGCCATTCGTCGGCCAGATCCTTCAGGCTGTCGCGGATCGGACGCTTTTCCCAGGAGGCACCAAGGTCTTCACCGGCCCAGACCCATTCTTCCATGGTCACGAGGTCGACGATGCCTTCCAGCTCGTTCTCGGCCCCGATCGGAATCTGGATCGGAGCGGGAGTCGCACCGGTGCGATCCTTGATCATGCGAACGCAGTTGAAGAAGTCCGCGCCGATCTTGTCCATCTTGTTGACGAAGACGATACGCGGAACCTTGTAGCGGTCGGCCTGACGCCAAACGGTTTCGGTCTGCGGCTCAACACCGGCGTTGGCGTCAAGCACGGCGACCGCGCCATCGAGAACCGCAAGCGAACGCTCGACTTCAATGGTGAAATCCACGTGGCCGGGGGTGTCGATGATGTTCATGCGGTACTTCGTGTCGGAGGTGCCGTCTTTTGTCGGCTCTTCCTGACGCTGCCAGAACGTGGTCGTCGCGGCGGAGGTGATGGTGATCCCACGCTCCTGCTCCTGCTCCATCCAGTCCATGGTCGCGGCACCGTCGTGCACTTCGCCGATGTTGTGGGATTTGCCGGTGTAGAACAGAATACGCTCGGAACAGGTCGTCTTGCCTGCGTCGATGTGGGCCATGATACCGAAGTTACGGTAGCGTTGGAGCGGATAGTCGCGTGCCATGGGGCTGCTTCCTCAGAATATCAGTAAACGGATCGACGGGCAGCGGAGCCGCCCGCCGTCGGAAAAATTACCAGCGGTAGTGGCTGAACGCCTTGTTGGCATCGGCCATCTTGTGCGTGTCTTCGCGCTTTTTGACGGCGGTACCACGGGACTGGACGGCATCCAGCAGTTCACCCGCCAGACGCTCTTCCATGGTGTTTTCGTTGCGGGCGCGGCTGGCCTTGATCAACCAGCGGATCGCCAGCGCTTCGCGGCGCTCCGGGCGAACCTCGACGGGGACCTGATAGGTCGCACCGCCGACCCGGCGGGAGCGGACTTCGACAGAGGGTTTGATGTTGTCGAGCGCTTCGTGGAAGACTTCGATCGGGGCGCGCTTGATCTTGTCCTCGACGCGGGTCATCGCGTTGTAGACGATACGCTCGGCGACAGATTTCTTGCCGTCGATCATCAGGTTGTTCATGAATTTCGTCAGGACCAGATCACCATACTTGGCGTCCGGCAGGACTTCGCGTTTTTCAGCGGCGTGGCGGCGTGACATATTTTGTTACCTCGATTAATTTTATGAGGGCGTGCAGACGTTCAGGCGGATCTTGCAATTCTTGCCGCCGTGCTTTTCGCAAGTCTCGATAGCATAGCGATTGGCTATAGCCGGCTTAGTGCCCCAACCGGTGCCCCATGCACCTGATCTTGCAGAAGCGAGCGCCCCGCAGGCATTCTTGAACCACAGAGGCGTACGGCAATCCGATGACTTGCAACCAGAGCGAGCGACCGCTTCGGCCTCTTCTCTGGACGCCCGGTTGACCGAATAGGAAATCGTCTTCTGGGAAGGGCTGTACGCGATGGCACCGAATGAATCGGCGGCAACAGGCTGCGCCATCGCGACTGTTGCGGCGAGAACAAGAATGGATGCGGAACGAATGATCATTTGGGACGCTTCGCCCCGTACTTGGACCGGCGCTGCTTACGGTCTTTGACACCTTGGGTATCCAGAACACCGCGCAGGATGTGGTAGCGCACGCCGGGAAGGTCTTTTACACGACCGCCGCGAATCAGGACGACGGAGTGTTCCTGAAGGTTATGGCTCTCACCCGGGATGTAGCTGATGACCTCGAAACCGTTGGTCAGGCGCACCTTGGCAACCTTACGCATGGCCGAGTTCGGCTTCTTCGGTGTGGTGGTGTATACGCGTGTGCAGACGCCACGCTTCTGCGGGCATTCCTGCAGGTGCATGGACTTCGAACGTTTGACTTTCGGCTGCCGCGGCTTGCGGATCAGCTGTTGGATCGTTGGCATTCCGGCTTTATCCCCGTGTTGCTCAAATTTGGTGCACGAGGGCGCCCCCATGCGGTTCAGATGTGTTCGCACCACGCGAACGCAAAGCGAAAATACCGCAACGCTTCCGTACCGAGGCAAGCGACGCGGTGGGCTTACAGAGGATCGGGTCAGCAGTAGACCGGATCGTGACCACTTCAGTTATGATGTCGGACGTGCGGCGCAGTTCCGCGGCTCCGAGATAACGGGCGTATAGGGCCAACAGGTGCGGGTGTCAACAGCAGCCCGGCAACAGCCTCTTTGGTGGCGGCAAACCGATCAGATCAACCTTGCAACCAGCGCCTGCAACCCCGCATATTTGCCGAATACCGCAGAACACGAGGGGGCGGACCATGCAGGCCATCGGGCTTTGCCGCTTTTCCTATCCGGCCATCGGCGGCTTTCAGGTCGGGCACGAAAGCATGGCGGACCGGATCGCCTATCTCTACGCCGAAGAGCGGCTGGAAGAACGCTTTCGTCTGTTTGAAACCGTGGCCCTCCCGTGCCTCAGGGCGCAGACGGACCCGGATTTCGAGCTCATAGTGGTGATCGGTGACAGCCTGCCCGCCCCTGCCCGCGCACGGCTCGAAGCACTGTTGGAAGACCTGCCGCAAGCGCGCGTCACCGTGCAGCCCCCCCGCCCCCAGCGCGAGGTGATGAAGGAACTGCTCAACACGGCGCGGCAGAACCGGAAGGATCCCTGCCTTCAATTCCGGTTCGACGACGACGATGCGGTGGCCGTGGATTTCATCGAAACGCTGCGCACCGCCGTGGCGGACTGCGCGGCCTTTCTACCGCGCCACAGGTCCGTCGCCTTCGACTGGAACAAGGGGTACAACGCCCGGTTCGGAGCCGATGGGATCCGGGCGGCGCAGACTTTCAGGCCTTTTTATACCGCCGCGCTCGCCATGCATGTCCGCGGCGGCTGCCCCCGGACCATCATGAATTTCGGGCACGAAAAACTGCCGCAGTTCATGCCCGCCCTCTCCTTCCCGGATAAGCCGATGTTCGTGCGGGGCCACAACGGATACAACGATTCCCGCCAAAAAGGCGTCAAACCCGTCAGGCTGGAGCCGGTGGATGACGAAATGGCAGCGATGTTCCGGCAACGCTTCGCCATCGACGTCGAGGCCGTGAAACGCGCCTTTTCAGGCTGAAAGCAATTTGCGTTCCCGGTAGAGCGTGAAGATGCCCGTTGCCACCACGATGCCCGCCCCGGCCAATGTCGACCACGCGGGCCAGTCCCCGAAAACGAGCCACCCGAGGATCAGCGCCCAGATCAGCCCCGTGTACCGGAACGGCGCGGTGAAAGAGACTTCCCCCACCCGCATGACCTGTATGCTGAGGAAATATCCCGCCAGTACGAAGAACGCCGCCCCCACGATCAGCCCCGCCAACTCAGGTGTCACCGGCGCCCATGGCTGGCCCAGCGAAGCCAGCCCCGCCGCCACTGTCACCGACAAGGTCGCCGAAAGCGTGACCGTCATGGACGGAACACCCGCCGACATGCGCCTGACACTCAGGTCCCGCACCGTCACACTGGCGACCGCGATCAGCCCATAGAGCGACCATGCGTTGAACCCTTCTGAGCCGGGTTTGACGATCAGCAAGACCCCCAGAAACCCGATGCCGATGGCCCCGAACCTGCGCCAGCCGACCGCTTCGCGCAAAAAGAGCGCCGATGCCAGCGTGATGGTCAGCGGCAGCGCCTGCAAGATGGCGGTAAGATTGGCGAGCGGCATGTTGAAAAGCGCGGTGAGAAAGAAATAGGACGCCGCGATTTCAGCGAGTGACCGCAACCCCACGAGGCTCCAGTCCTTCCCGCTCAGCCGCAGGTGCATCGGCCCCAACCGATTGGCGAGGGCAAAGATCAGCACAAGGCTCAACAGGCCGCGCAAAAAGATCAGTTGAAACAGCGGCACTGCACCGCCCGTGGCCTTCATGAAGGTGTCGTTGATCGTGAATGCGGCCATGGAGCCCATCATGAGAAGAGCGCCGATCAGATTGGAGGACATGGAATTACCTTTCACGGGCACGATAGGCCGTGACCGTCGCGCGCTGGCGGCAGGCTACCCCCAACACCCGGAAACGAAAAGCCCCCGCGATCCAAAGGATCGCGGGGGCTTTTCCTATCGTTCAGCGCCCGGGGGCGGCGGGGATCAATCCCGGCTTTCGTCGTCCGAGATCACGGTATCGAAGACGTCGCCGCCAACGATATCGTCATCCTGCGAAGGCGCGGCCAATGCTGCCGCCGCTTCCGCTTCTTCGCGGCGCGCCTCGATCACGACATTGTCGCGATCCTGGGCGATCTTGCGCATCTGCTGCGTGGCACCACCGGTACCGGCAGGGATCAGACGCCCGACGATCACGTTCTCTTTCAGGCCGACCAGCTTGTCCCGCTTGCCCTGAACCGAAGCTTCGGTCAGCACGCGCGTGGTTTCCTGGAAGGACGCGGCAGAGATGAACGACCGTGTCTGCAGGGACGCCTTGGTGATCCCCAGCAGGATCGGTTCGCCCTGTGCCGGACGACCGCCCTTGGAAATCGCCTTTTCACAGGCAGCGTCGAATTCCTGCTTATCCACATGTTCGCCCTTCAGGAGCGTGGTATCACCACTTTCCTGAATCTCCCACTTCTGGAGCATCTGGCGCACGATAACTTCGATGTGCTTGTCGTTGATCCGCACACCCTGCAGGCGATACACATCCTGCACCTCGTCGATCATGTAATCCGCCAGCGCTTCGACACCCATGATGGACAGGATGTCATGCGGCGCCGGGTTGCCGTCCATGATGTAGTCACCCTTCTGGACGAAGTCACCTTCCGCAACAGGGATGTGCTTGCCCTTGGGCACCATGTACTCGACCTTGTGATCCGGATCGTCGGAGGACTCGATCGCGATGCGACGCTTGTTCTTGTAGTCCTTGCCGAAGCGCACGTAGCCGTCGATTTCCGCGATGATCGCGTGATCCTTCGGACGACGCGCTTCGAAGAGTTCGGCCACACGCGGCAGACCACCGGTAATGTCCTTCGTCTTGGCACCTTCGCGCGGGATACGCGCGATGACGTCGCCGGCCTGGATCTCGGTGCCGTCCTCAACGGACAGAACCGCATCCACGGACATCGGATAGGTCACCGGATTGCCCGCATCGTTGCGGACCGGCTCGCCATCGTCACCCACGAGAATGACCTCGGGCTTGAGCTCATTGCCCTTGGGGGCCGCACGCCAGTCGATCACGATCTTCTGGGTCATGCCGGTGGCATCGTCGGTCTCGTCCTTGACGGCGATACCGGACACGAGGTCGACGAACTTTGTCGTACCCGACTTCTCGGCAATGATCGGCAGGGTATAGGGGTCCCACTCGAACAGCTTGTCGCCGCGGTTTACCGACTGGCCGTCCTTGACGAAGAGCTTGGTACCGTAGCCTACCTTGTGGCTGGCCCGTTCCGCGCCATTCTCATCCTGAATGGACAACTTCATGTTCCGGCCCATCACCATGATCTCGCCAGCGGCGTTCTCAAGGGTCTGGGCGTTTTCGAACACGACCTTGCCCGGCTGGCTCGCTTCGAGGAAGGACTGCTGGCCACCCTGAGCAACACCGCCGATGTGGAATGTCCGCATCGTCAGCTGTGTGCCCGGCTCACCGATGGACTGCGCCGCGATAATGCCGACGGCTTCGCCCTGGTTCACCAGCGTACCGCGCGCGAGGTCACGACCGTAGCACATGGCACAGACGCCTTCCTCGGCCTCGCAGGTCAGCGGCGAACGGATACGTGCCGACAACACGACCGCTTCGTCGATCGCATCCGCCATCCGCTCGTTGATGAGCGTGCCGGCGGGAACGATCACCTCGTCCGTGCCCGGCTTCAGGATGTCGTCCGCGGCGACGCGGCCCAGCAGACGTTCGGCCAGCGAAGACACGACCTCGCCATCGTTCACGGCCGCCTCTGCGGTGATCGCGGCCTCGGTGCCGCAGTCGTGCAGACGCACGATGCAGTCCTGCGCAACGTCCACCAGACGCCGTGTCAGGTAACCCGAGTTCGCCGTTTTCAACGCCGTATCCGACAGACCCTTCCGGGCACCGTGGGTCGAGTTGAAGTATTCAAGAACGGTCAGACCTTCCTTGAAGTTCGAGATGATCGGCGTCTCGATGATGTCGCCGTTCGGCTTCGCCATCAGGCCGCGCATCCCGCCCAGCTGCTTCATCTGCGTGACCGAGCCACGCGCACCGGAGTGGGCCATCATGTAGACCGAGTTCGGTTCCATTTCGGCACCGTTCTCGTCATGACGCTCGGCAGAGATGGAGCCCATCATCGCCTCGGTGACCTTGTCGTTACACTTCGACCAGGCATCGACGACCTTGTTGTACTTTTCGCCCTGAGTGATCAGGCCGTCCATGTACTGCTGTTCGAAATCCTTGACCTGTTCGCGGGTCTCGTCGACCAGCGTCCATTTGGTTTCGGGGATCAGCATGTCGTCCTTGCCGAAGGAAATCCCGGCCTTGAAGGCCTCGCGGAAGCCCATCGTCATGATCTGGTCGCAGAAGATGACCGATTCCTTCTGGCCGCAATAGCGGTAGACGGTATCGATGACCTGCTGCACTTCTTTCTTGCGCAGCAACCGGTTCACGAGGCTGAAGGGCGCCTTGGCGTTGAGCGGCAGCAGGTTGCCAAGCAGCACGCGACCGGGCGTGGTCTCGAACCGTTCCATGATCTCGTTGCCTTCGGCGTCGATCTGCTTGATCCGTGCCTTCACCTTGGAGTGCAGGTGCACCTGCCCCGCGTCCAGCGCATGCTGAACCTCGTCCACGGAACCGAAGGTCATGCCTTCGCCCTTCATGCCGTCCCGCTCCAGCGTGACGTAGTAGAGGCCAAGGATCATGTCCTGCGAGGGAACGATAATCGGCGCACCGTTGGCAGGCGACAGAACGTTGTTCGTCGACATCATCAGAACGCGCGCTTCCAGCTGGGCCTCAAGGCTCAGCGGGACGTGCACGGCCATCTGGTCGCCGTCGAAGTCCGCGTTGAAGGCTGAACAGACCAGCGGGTGAAGCTGGATCGCCTTGCCTTCGATCAGGACAGGCTCGAACGCCTGAATGCCCAGACGGTGCAGCGTCGGCGCGCGGTTCAGCATGACAGGATGCTCGCGGATAACCTCGTCAAGGATATCCCACACCTCGGGCCGCTCTTTTTCGACCAGCTTCTTCGCCTGCTTGACGGTGGAGGAGAGCCCCTTCGCCTCAAGCCGGGAGTAGATGAACGGTTTGAAGAGCTCCAACGCCATCTTTTTGGGCAGACCGCACTGGTGCAGCTTCAGTTCCGGCCCGGTCACGATGACCGAACGGCCCGAGAAGTCGACGCGCTTACCCAGAAGGTTCTGGCGGAAACGACCCTGCTTGCCCTTGAGCATGTCCGAAAGCGATTTCAGCGGGCGCTTGTTGGCGCCGGTGATCACCCGGCCACGGCGGCCGTTGTCGAAGAGGGCATCAACCGATTCCTGCAGCATCCGCTTTTCATTCCGAACGATGATGTCCGGCGCGCGCAGCTCGATCAGCCGCTTGAGGCGGTTGTTCCGGTTGATAACCCGGCGATACAGATCGTTGAGGTCGGACGTCGCGAAACGGCCACCATCCAGCGGCACCAGCGGGCGCAGTTCAGGCGGAATCACCGGGATCACGGTCAGAACCATCCACTCGGGCCGGTTGCCGGATTCGAGGAAGCTCTCGACGACCTTCAGCCGCTTGATGATCTTCTTCGGCTTCAGTTCGCCGGTGGCTTCCTTAAGATCGGCGCGCAGCTGATCGGCCTCTGCTTCGAGGTCGATGGCAGCCAGCATTTCGCGGATGGCTTCGGCACCGATGTTCGCCGTGAAGGCGTCCATGCCGTAGGCGTCCTGCGCGTCCATGTATTCTTCTTCTGTCAGCATCTGGCCGTACTGAAGATCGGTCAGGCCCGGCTCGATCACCACGTAGTTCTCGAAATAGAGAACCCGCTCAAGATCACGCAGGGTCATGTCCAGCATCAGGCCGATGCGGCTCGGCAGCGATTTCAGGAACCAGATATGCGCGACCGGCGAAGCCAGTTCGATATGGCCCATCCGCTCGCGGCGGACTTTCTGAAGGGTAACTTCAACGCCGCATTTCTCGCAGACGACGCCGCGATACTTCATGCGCTTGTACTTGCCACACAGGCATTCGTAATCCTTGATCGGCCCGAAGATACGCGCGCAGAACAGGCCGTCACGCTCGGGCTTGAAGGTACGATAGTTGATGGTTTCGGGCTTCTTGATCTCACCGAAAGACCACGAAAGGATCCGTTCCGGCGATGCCAGAGAGACCTTGATTTCGTCGAACACCTTCGGCGGCGTCAGGGGGTTGAACGGGTTGTTTGTAAGTTCCTGGTTCATTTTCAAATCCTTGAAAGGGGAGCGTTGGAAGAGGCGCGAGAGGGTGCGGAGAACCGCACCCCATAGGTCGCGTTATTCGTCTTCCTCGGCGTCCAGGAGTTCCATGTTCAGGCCGAGACCACGTACTTCTTTCACGAGCACGTTGAACGATTCCGGAATACCGGCTTCGAAATTGTCTTCGCCCTTGACGATGCTTTCGTAGACCTTCGTGCGGCCTGCCACGTCGTCCGACTTCACGGTCAGCATTTCCTGCAGGGTGTAGGCGGCGCCATAGGCTTCCAGCGCCCAGACCTCCATCTCCCCGAAACGCTGGCCACCGAACTGCGCCTTACCGCCCAGAGGCTGCTGGGTGACGAGGCTGTAGGGTCCGGTCGAACGTGCGTGGATCTTGTCGTCCACGAGGTGATGCAGCTTCAGCAGGTACTTGACGCCGACGGTCACGGGGCGCGCGAACTGCTCGCCTGTCCGACCGTCGAACAGGACCGACTGACCGGAAGAGTTGAAACCAGCACGCACCAGCGCGTCGTTCACATCCGCTTCCTTGGCACCGTCGAAGACCGGGGTGGCAATCGGCACACCGCGGGTGACGTTGCCTGCCGCTTCGATCAGCGTTTCCTCATCCATGCCGCTGATGCCTTCTTCGTAGACATCTTCGCCATAAGCCAGGCTCATCGCTTCACGCACCGGCGTCAGGTCACCGGACCGGCGATACTCCTGCAGCGCCTCGTCCACATTGATGCCCAGACCGCGCGCGGCCCAGCCCATATGCGTTTCGAGAATCTGACCGACGTTCATACGCGAAGGCACGCCCAGCGGATTGAGGCAGAAGTCGACGGGCGTACCATCGGCGAGGAACGGCATGTCCTCCATCGGCACAACCTTGGAGATGACGCCCTTGTTGCCGTGACGGCCGGCCATCTTGTCGCCCGGCTGAAGCTTGCGCTTCACCGCCACGAACACCTTGACCATCTTCATCACGCCCGGGGGCAGATCGTCGCCGCGGCGCACTTTCTCCACCTTGTCCTCGAAGCGGGCATCGAGCGTCCGTTTCTGGATCTCGTACTGCTCGTTCAGGGCTTCGACCACCTGCGCATCGGCTTCTTCCTTCAGCGCAAGCTGCCACCACTGACCGCGCGACAGCGAGTCGAGCAGGTCTTCGGTGATTTCGGAGTTCGCCTTGACGCCTTTCGGACCTTTCACCGCGGTCTTGCCGAGGATCATGTCCTTGAGGCGCGCATAGATGTTACGGTCCAGAATGGCGAGTTCGTCGTCCCGGTCACGGGCCAGACGTTCGACTTCCTCACGCTCGATCTGCAGCGCACGTTCGTCCTTTTCCACGCCGTGGCGGTTGAAGACACGCACTTCGACAACGGTGCCGAAGTCACCCGGCTTCACCCGCAGCGAGGTGTCGCGCACGTCGGATGCTTTCTCACCGAAGATGGCACGCAGAAGCTTTTCTTCCGGCGTCATCGGGCTTTCGCCTTTGGGGGTGATCTTGCCCACGAGGATATCGCCCGGCTCAACGTCCGCACCGATATAGACGATGCCCGCCTCGTCGAGGTTGCGCAGGGCTTCCTCGCCGACGTTCGGGATGTCGCGGGTGATCTCTTCCGGCCCAAGCTTGGTATCGCGGGCGGCGACTTCGAATTCCTCGATATGGATCGAGGTGAATACATCGTCACGCGACACACGTTCGGAGATCAGGATCGAGTCTTCGTAGTTGTACCCGTTCCACGGCATGAAGGCGACGACGACGTTCTTGCCGAGCGCCAGTTCCCCCATGTCGGTGGACGGACCATCGGCCACGACCTGACCTTTCTGCACGGTGTCACCCACCTTCACCAACGGACGCTGGTTGATGCAGGTGTTCTGGTTCGACCGCTGGAACTTGCGCATGCGGTAGATGTCGACGCCCGCATCGCCCAGTTCCAGATCTTCGGTGGCGCGGATCACGATCCGGCTCGCATCTACCTGGTCGATGACACCGGCGCGGCGCGCCATGATGGCAGCACCGGAATCGCGGGCCACGACCTCTTCGATACCGGTCCCGACCAGCGGCGCTTCGGCCTGCAGAAGGGGCACGGCCTGACGCTGCATGTTCGAACCCATGAGAGCACGGTTGGCGTCGTCGTTTTCGAGGAACGGGATCAGCGAGGCGGCAACGGAGACCAACTGCTTCGGCGACACGTCGATCAGGTCGACGTTCTCCGACGGGGCAAGCGTATAGTCACCGGACTGGCGCGTGCTGACCAGGTCGTTCACGAACTTCATGTTTTCATCGAGGTTCGCGTTGGCCTGAGCCACAGTGTGGCGCATTTCCTCGGTCGCGGACATGTACTGCACGTCATCCGACACCACGCCGCCGGAAACCTTCCGGTACGGTGTTTCGATAAAGCCGTACTTGTTCACCCGGGCAAAGGTCGCAAGGCTGTTGATCAGACCGATGTTCGGACCTTCCGGCGTTTCAATCGGGCACATCCGGCCATAGTGGGTCGGGTGAACGTCGCGCACTTCGAAGCCCGCGCGCTCACGTGTCAGACCGCCCGGCCCAAGTGCGGACAGACGACGCTTGTGCGTCACTTCCGACAGCGGGTTGGTCTGGTCCATGAACTGCGACAGCTGGCTGGAGCCGAAGAATTCGCGTACCGCAGCCGCCGCCGGTTTGGCGTTGATCAGGTCCTGCGGCATCACCGTGTCGATCTCGACCGACGACATGCGCTCCTTGATGGCACGCTCCATGCGAAGCAGGCCAACGCGGTACTGGTTTTCCATCAGTTCGCCGACCGAACGCACCCGGCGGTTGCCGAGGTGGTCGATATCGTCGATGTCGCCACGCCCGTCGCGCAGGTCCACCAGCGCCTTGATACAGGCGACGATGTCTTCGCGGCGCAGCGTGCGCTGGGTGTCTTCGGCATCGAGGTCGAGGCGCATGTTCATCTTCACACGGCCCACGGCACTGAGGTCATAGCGCTCGGAGTCGAAGAACAGCGTGTCGAAAAGGGCCGAGGCCGCTTCGACGGTGGGCGGCTCGCCCGGACGCATGACGCGGTAGATATCCATGAGCGCGGTTTCGCGGTTCATGTTCTTGTCCTGCGCCATGGTGTTGCGCATGTAGGGGCCGACGTTAACGTTATCGATGTCAAGCAGCGGGATTTCGGTAATGCCCGCGTCGATCAGCTCCTTCGCGGTGCCGCCGATCAGGTCGCCGTCCTTGTCGTACTCCAACGTCAGCTCATCGCCGGCTTCGACATAGATCGCGCCGGTTTCCTCGTTGATGATGTCCTTCGCGGCGAACTTGCCCTGAATGTGATCGAAGGGCAGCAGCACCTCGGAGACCTTGCCTTCGTCGATCAGTTGCTTGACCGCGCGCGGCGTCACTTTCTTGCCGTGCTCGAACAGCACTTCGCCGGTGCTCGCATCCACGATGTCGTAGGTCGGACGGGTGCCGCGCACGCGATCGGGGAAGAAGGGTGCGACCCAGCCTTTGTTCTTTTCCAGCTTGTAGGTGATGGTGTTGTAGTAGGCATTCATGATGCCTTCTTGATCCAGCCCCAGCGCATAAAGCAGCGTTGTCACCGGTAGCTTCCGGCGACGGTCAATACGGGCGAACACGATGTCCTTGGCGTCGAATTCGAAGTCCAGCCAGGACCCGCGGTAGGGAATGATGCGGCAGGCGAACAGCAGCTTGCCCGAAGAGTGGGTCTTGCCCTTGTCGTGGTCGAAGAACACGCCGGGCGAACGGTGCATCTGGGAAACGATCACACGCTCGGTACCGTTGACAATAAAGGTGCCGTTGGGCGTCATCAGGGGCATGTCGCCCATGAACACGTCCTGTTCCTTGATGTCCTTGACGGATTTCGCGCCGGTATCCTCGTCCACATCGAACACGATCAGACGCAGCGTCACTTTGAGCGGCGCGCTGTAGGTCATATCGCGCTGCTGACATTCCTCGACGTCGTACTTGGGCTTTTCGAGCTCGTACTTCACGTATTCCAGCACGCTGGTCTCGTTGAAGTCCTTGATCGGAAAGACCGATTGAAAGACACCCATGATGCCTTCGCCGTCCGTGGGCTGCTCGGCATCGCCGGAGTTCAGGAACAGATCGTAAGAGGATTTCTGAACCTCAATGAGGTTCGGCATCTCCAGCACTTCGCGGATCTTGCCATAATATTTGCGCAAACGCTTCTGACCGAGGAATGACTGAGCCATAGGTGACGGGTCTCCGTTCTTAATCGTAACCGGCTCGGGTGGGGTGCCGCGCCAGTACCGGATTTGGACAGCGTCGTTTCCATACCAGAGAGACCTCCCAAAGCCCCTCGCCCGAAACGACACAATCGCCCTATCAAAGCCCGACCGCCGCCGGGCTTTGATAGAACCATTGCGAATTTTTTACCTTGGATGCAGAGCGTTTACCGAATCACTGTCCGCAAGAAGTTCCCACATAGCAACTCGCTTGGGTTCTTTCAACACGACGGACTTGACAAATCTTCCCTCAGCCTACGGCAGTCTGGGCAAGACGCCATACGCCTCGCGCTCAGCTCCTCGAACCCGTGGCCTCGCGCAAAATCAAGCGCCTGTTCACAGGTTTGCGCGGTGCCCGCGCGGTTCCGGTGCATCTGCGCCACCCGCTCCGCGAGGGCCGCGTGATTCCCCATAGGCGCCACCGCCCCGCCCCGGGAGGCTTCGCGAAGTGCTGCCCACATTTCGTTGTCGAAACCGGCCACCGTCAGCCCGCAGGCCATGGCTTCGATATAGCTGCAAGAGGGATCGGCCTGTCGATGGCAACACAGGAAAACATCCGCATTCCACCGCATATGGGGAACCAGTTCGCTTTCAAAATCGACCGGTTCATGCAGGGTGACCTGCCCCGCAAGATCATACCGCGCGATATCGGCGGCGATACGACTCTCAAGGCTGCCGGTCCCGAAGATATCGAGACTGAAGGGCACATCCTTTTTTCGAAGCATCCGGGCCACCGGGATCAAATCCTGCGCCCCCTTCATCGCCTCAAGCCGCCCGGAAAACATCAGGCGCAGGGGAGCGTCGCTCAGCAGATGATCCCGACGGGCGGCCATATCGTCCTTCGTCGCGAAAAGCCGGGGGGTCATGCGATTATCGAGGTAGAGAAGGCAGCCGGGATCGTAATGGCTGCACAACCCAAGAGCCGGGTAGCCGTTGGCCTGCAGCGAATCCATCTCGGCCAGAAACCTGAGCCTTTTGCGGTGGCGCAGGCGCAGCCGCAAATTTCTGACAAGCCTGCGGGGCCAGTTCCGCCCCTGCTCGGCGGCATTGATGTCCAGCCGGGTTGCCAACGTATATTCCAACGTCCCCGCGAGCCGCGCCTCGGTGCCGCGCAGAAGTGGCTCAAGCGCAAGGTTGCGGTCATCGTCAGCACTGCACTGGATGATGTCATAGCCCGCAAGATCGGCGACCGTGATCGGGGCATCTGCCTCTATCACCTTCAGGCCAAAGTTCGCGGTTTCGGGATCGTAGCGGGTGGTTCCGAAAGGGATCGTGCCCGTGAAACGCCGCAGCAGGCAATCGAATTGCCCGGGAAAGAAATTCGCCTGCACCGTCATTCCGGTGGCGAACTTAGTGTCCAGGTAAATATCGGGGCCATCGACGACGGCAGGGGCGGGGGCGATCATCAGGGCCTTAAGCTCGGACATCCAACCGCCGCCTCACATGAAAAGAAGCAGCCGGGGATGTCCCCGGCTGCTTCCTCGTAACTTAGGCCAGTTCGACCTCGGCGCCAGCTGCTTCCAGCTTGCTCTTGATCTCTTCGGCTTCGGCCTTGTCGATGCCTTCTTTGATCTTGCCGCCGGCTTCGACCAGGTCCTTGGCTTCTTTCAGGCCAAGACCGGTGATGCCGCGCACTTCCTTGATCACGTTGATCTTGGATGCGCCCGCGTTCTTCAGAACGACGTCGAATTCGGTCTTCTCTTCCTCGGCAGCACCGCCGCCATCGGCCGGGCCCGCCATCATCACTGCGCCGCCTGCGGCGGGCTCGATGCCGTACTCGTCCTTGAGGATTGTCTTCAGTTCTTGTGCTTCAAGCAGTGTCAGACCAACGATCTCTTCTGCCAGTTTCTTCAGATCAGCCATGTTCAGCTCTTTCCGTTAAGATATGTGTATTCCAGCGACGGCACTCGGCCACTCACCGGCTTGACGTATTGCTTCAGGCAGCCGCCTTGTCCTCGATCGTGGACAGGATGGATGCGATGTTGCTTGCAGGTGCGCCAATGGCCCCGGCGATGTTCGAAGCGGGTGCGCCCAGCATGCCCGCGATGGTGGAGATAAGCTCCTCCCGCGAAGGCATCTTGGACACCGATTCAACACCGGCGACGTCCAACGCGTTTTCACCCATCGCGCCGCCGAGAATCACGAACTTCTGATTCTCTTTGGCGAATTCCTGAGCAACCTTGGCCGCGGCCACGGGATCCTCAGAGTAGGTGAGAACGGTCATACCCGACAGAAGGTCTGCGATGCTTGCGCAGGGCTTTCCTTCAAGGGCGATCTTGGCGAGCCTGTTCTTGGCAACACGCACGGATCCGCCGGCAGCGCGTGCGCGCGCCCGGAGGTCCTGCATCTCAGCAACTGTCAAACCGACGTAGTGGCTGACCACGACGACGCCAGAGCTTTCAAAGATCTGGCCGAGCTCTTCGACCAGTTGTTCTTTTTGTGCTCTATCCACAGTTACACTCCAATTTACGGAGGTGTGACCCCCCGGCTCGTTTTGCCAGACATATGTCTGACGTTGGGTCCTACGGGTCCTTCCCAAGACAGCCCGAGGAAATCCTCGAAAAGTCGTGTTCATTCCCCGTCTCAGGCAGGAATTATGAATGCGACCGCATCCACCCGCCGTCTCGGACGAAGCGCAAAAAGCGCCCGACGAATCGCGCGCTTTCTGACGATTGAGGGGATAGTGCGGTTGGCGCGGTTTGCCAACACGAAATCTGTGGCAGGTTCAGTCCCAGCGGGACATATCGGCCACCAGTGCCTCGCGGAAACGCTCGAACCGGCGATTGGCCTTGCCCCAATTGAAGACATAGCCAGCATCCGGCACCCGCCAGCTTTCGCCGTAGTTCGATGCGAGGACCGCTTCGGCATCCGCAGGGATCGGCAGGCCGGTTTTCGCGCAGGATGTTAGAGGGACCACCGCCCCAGCGGGCACCGTCCCGAAGGTATGCGGATAGATATAGGCCCGGCCATCGGCGATCCAGCCGGGGAAAAGGTCGATGTTTATCCCGCTGCTGCCGCGCAACTTGAAAACACCCTGGTTGCGCTTGGGCGGCTTTGGAACCAGCTTTGCGGCTCGCAGGGCATGATATGCCGCAATCCAGGCCTCCGCGGCTTCCTCCATCGTACCCGCTTCCAGCATCAGGCAAAGGTCCAGATCGTCGTCGTGGGCGATCAGTGCGCCTTCGCGGACAGCGCCGAGAAGTGTACCGGAATTGATGAAACACGGCCCCGCCACCCGCGTGACCGCATCGACAGCAGCGGCGACATCAGCCCAGATCGGCGCATGGTCCACAAGATCGAAATAGACCACCGGCATGAACCCTTCGAAGGAATTTCCCCGCTCTTCGAACGTCAGCACCAGTTCCTGAAACTCGCGGAATGCCGCGCTTTGCCCCGCCCCCAACCGCACGCGGGACAGGCGCCACAACGGCTTCCGGATGCGTTTCGCAGGTTTGCCGTCGCAAAGGGCCAACAGGATCCCAAGCTCCATCGCCGCCGGGTCGTCGCCGGGAAAGTCGGGCAGATCAAGCTGTGTGAGCCTGGCGCGTGCCGCCACCACATCGTAGGCCCCCTGCCCGCTTTTGACATGGGCGAGGATTTCTTCCCTCAACTCCGCGACCTGTTGCTGGGCCTCTGCCTTTTTCGCGTCCTGTCCCGGCATCCCTGCTCTCTCGCTCTGGTTATCCATTCATTGATAGAAGCCGAATGGCCGGGCGACCAGCATCATGCGGGACTTGCCACCCGCCAAAACGACAAAGGGCGCCGAAAAGGCGCCCTGTCTCTTTGCTTCAACCTTGCGTCATTCCGCGACGGCGTTATCCACCTGAACGGAAACGCCCGGCCCCATGGTGGAACTGAGGTTGATCTTCTTCATGTATGTGCCTTTGGAGCCGCTGGGCTTGGCCTTGGAAACGGCACCGACGAAGGCGCGGATGTTCTCGACCAGTTTCTGCTCGTCAAAGCTCAGCTTGCCAACGCCGGCATGGACGACACCGCCCTTTTCGGCCTTGAACTGCACTTCGCCGCCCTTGGCTGCCTTGACCGCGTCGGCCACGTCCATCGTCACCGTGCCGACCTTGGGGTTCGGCATCAGGTTGCGGGGGCCCAGAACCTTACCAAGACGACCGACAATCGGCATCATGTCCGGCGTGGCGATGCAACGATCGAAATCGATCTTGCCCGACTGAACGGTTTCCATCAGGTCCTCGGCGCCGACGATATCGGCACCCGCTTCTTTCGCTTCCTCGGCCTTCGGGCCGCGGGCGAAGACGGCAACGCGCACATCCTTGCCAGTGCCGTTGGGCAGACCCACAACGCCGCGCACCATCTGGTCCGCGTGGCGCGGATCAACGCCGAGGTTCATGGCGATTTCCATGGTTTCGTCGAACTTCACGCTGGAGTTCTTCTTGATCAGGCTGACCGCTTCCTCGACGGTGAGGTCTTCCTTGCCGGCGAATGCTTCGCGGGCCGCTTGGGTACGCTTTCCTACTTTCGCCATCTTACTTAACCTCGATGCCCATGGACTTCGCGGAGCCCAGAATGATTTTCATTGCGGCTTCAACGTCCACCGCGCTCAGGTCCTTCATTTTCGCTTCGGCGATTTCGCGCACCTGCTTCGCCGTCACCGTACCGACGGTTTCGCGGCTGGGCGTCTTGGCGCCGGAGTTTACCTTTGCAGCCTTCTTCAGATAGTAGGACGCGGGCGGCGTCTTGATATCCATCGTGAAGGACTTGTCCTGATAGTAGCTGATCACGGTCGGGCACGGTGCGCCGGGCTCCATATCCGCTGTTTTGGCGTTGAACGCCTTGCAGAATTCCATGATGTTGATGCCGCGCTGACCCAATGCGGGGCCCACGGGCGGGGACGGGTTGGCTTGCCCCGCCTTGACTTGCAACTTCATCGTACCGACGAGTTTCTTGGCCATTGGCCTTCTCCTTTTTCCAACACCTCCGGGACGCGTCCCTCGGGCTGTCTGTTGCCGTGGTCCGGCCCGGACACCGCGGTGCCCCTGCCTCCCACATGAAACGGCCCCGGGGGACCGCAGGGCCGCTGACGCGGCCCGTTACTCACATCTGCTTGTTGACCTGAGTAAATTCCAGTTCGACCGGGGTTTCCCGGCCGAAGATCGAGACCATGACCTTCAGGCGCTGGTTCTCGTCGTCGACTTCCTCGACGGTGCCGTCGAAGTTCTCGAACGGGCCATCGGCCACCTTGATCTTCTCGCCGATCTCGAAATGGATCAGGGTGCGCGGCGTGTCCTCGCCTTCCTGAACGCGGCCAAGGATCGCCTGAACCTCGGCATCGCGCATCGGCATGGGCCGCCCCTGAGGGCCAAGGAACCCGGTCACACGGTTGATCGAGTTCACTAGGTGATAGCCCCGGTCGGACATCTCCATGTGCACCAGCACGTAGCCTGGCATGAAGCGCCGCTCGGTAGTGACCTTCTTGCCCCGGCGCACCTCGATGACTTCTTCGGTGGGCACCAGAACCTCGTCGATCTGATCCTCCAGCCCCTGCTCCTCCACGGAGGTGCGGATCTGTTCGGCGATCTTCTTTTCGAAGTTCGACAGGACGCTGACCGAATACCACCGTTTTGCCATCTGATCCTTGTCCTTGTCTTAAACGCGGCCCCTTGGCCTGCGTCAAAATTCCCGAATATTCATGTCGATGGGCCGAAGCCCCTGCCTGAAACGGAAAATCGGCGCGCAACTCGAATCGCCGCACGCCCATCGTTCAGGTCTGGCCCGCCAATAGACTGCACGCCATCATGATTCAAGTGGTGGACGCGCATTTCGAACCGATGGTCCGCCTCAGCCGAACATCCCCAGCACGGCGGTCAGCCCACCGCGTATGATGATGTCCACGATTGCGAAGAACACGGCCGTCAACGCGGCAAGGATGAAGACCATGACAGTGGTCAGCATCACTTCCCGGCGGGTCGGCCAGACGACCTTCGCCACTTCGGCCCGTACCTGCTGGATGAACTGAAGAGGATTGGTTGTGGCCATGACGCGTTTCCTGTTTTGCCGATTGGCCGGATGTAGCGATATTGCGCGCCCTGTTCAACCCTGTCCCGCGCCGTCGCTGCGGATCAGGCCGCCCTCTTCTTCGCGTCACAGGCGGGATCGGGGCCCCCGGGACGCAGATCGTTTTGCGCGGCGTGATCCAGAACATTCAAATCCGGCAGATAGAACGCATCGACCGCCCCCTCGGGAAAGCGATCCAGAAATGCGTCCCACTGGCAGGCAAAGGCATCCAGACCGGCATAAAGACGCGCCGCCCGTTTCGGATTGCGCCGGTGCATCGCGCCGAACAGACGGGTCAGATGGTACATGACGCGCTCCTCCCCCACAATCATCAGAGCGCCGCAAAGGATCATCCCCAGTATCGCAAGCACCCCAATCGTCATGATCGGCTGCATTACCGTGAACCAAAGGACAACGGGCAGAACCAGATGCCATGCCCGCACCCCTCTTCGGGCACCGCGCACCGGAGACTCGTCCAATAGGTCCGGTTGGGGCCTTTCGCGTTTCAGACGGGCCGATTTCCCGGGGCGGTTCGCCTTTGCACCCTCCTGCGAAAGAGGCACGAAGGCCCGGCGCAAGCTTCCATCCGTTTGCGGGGAATATTCTGTCCGATCAACCATTTCACTCTCTCCGGCATAGGCAACGGCAGCTGCATAAGCGCGCCATGCGACCGAATAACGGCAAAACGGAGACTGGATGAAGAAAATGCAACCTGAGGTGCAGTCGGATTATCGATTGAAGGAAGAACTGGCAGGGGCTGAGGGACTCGAACCCACGACCCTCGGTTTTGGAGACCGATGCTCTACCAACTGAGCTAAACCCCTATGCCGGTGGATTGCCTAGTCCCAATCGCCGGATGGATCAAGGGCAGATCGCGCCCGCAGCCCCAAAAACCGCGCCGAGGAGGAACGGCGCGGCAGGGTGAGACGTTGAACCGGGACAACGAAATTTTAACGAAAGGGATTACACCATGGCCATGAACAGCCTCAAAGACGTCTATCACGATCAACTTCAGGACCTGCACAGCGCATGCAAACAGTCGCTCGAAATCACGAACGAACTGGGCCGCGCCGCGAAGGATGAAGAACTGTCCAAGGCACTGATCGCCGGGAGCGAGGGGATCTCGCGCGGCATGGACGTGCTGAAAACCATCTGCGCCCGGCACGACATCGACCCCGAAGGAGAGCATTGCAAGGGCATGGAAGGCCTCGTCAAAGAGGCGAAAGCACATGCGCTCGACGAAAGCTTCGGCGATGACGACACGCGCGACGCAATGATCATCACCCAATACCAGCGCATGGTTCACTATGCGCTTGCCGGGTACGGCTGCCTCGTGGCCTTCGCCAACCGTCTGGGCAAGGACGAAGACGGCGCCGAACTTCAGGCGCAGCTTGACCATACCTATGACGGCGACCGTCACATGACCCAGATCGCCACCGGCGGCATCAACAAGGCAGCCGTCTGACCCCCCTTCCAAATGGCAAATCATCCCGGGGGTCCGGGGGCAGCGCCCCCGGCCTCGCCCGGCATCCAACAACGCAAAAGGGCCACCCCCACTGGGGATGGCCCTCTTTCTGTCTGACAGGCGGTAGGCCCGAGGGCTTACTCGGTGATCTTGCTCACCACGCCGGCGCCCACGGTGCGACCGCCTTCGCGGATGGCGAAGCGCAGACCGTCTTCCATCGCGATCGGGGCGATCAGTTCCACGTCGAACTGCAGGTTGTCACCCGGCATCACCATCTCGGTGCCTTCGGGCAGCTGAACCGTGCCGGTCACGTCCGTGGTCCGGAAGTAGAACTGCGGGCGGTAGTTGGCGAAGAACGGCGTGTGACGGCCACCCTCTTCCTTGGTCAGGATATAGGCCTCGGCAGTGAACTTGGTGTGCGGCTTCACGGAGCCGGGCTTGCACAGCACCTGGCCACGCTCAACGCCTTCACGGTCGATACCGCGCAGCAGCGCGCCGATGTTGTCGCCCGCTTCACCACGGTCCAGCAGCTTGCGGAACATCTCGACGCCCGTGCAGGTCGTCTTCTTGGTGTCGCGAATGCCGACGATCTCGATCTCGTCGCCCACGTTGATCACGCCACGCTCAACGCGGCCCGTCACAACCGTACCACGACCGGAGATCGAGAACACGTCCTCGACCGGCATCAGGAAAGGCTGGTCCACGGCGCGCTCGGGCGTCGGGATGTAGTTGTCGACCTCTTCCATCAGCTTGCGGATCGACTTCTCGCCGATCTCCTCGTCACGGCCTTCCATTGCCGCCAGCGCGGAACCGGGAACCACGGGGATGTCGTCGCCGGGGTATTCGTAGGAGGACAGCAGCTCGCGGATCTCCATCTCCACCAGCTCGAGCAGTTCCTCGTCGTCCACCTGGTCGACCTTGTTCATGTAGACGACCATCGCCGGGATGCCGACCTGGCGGCCCAGCAGGATGTGCTCACGCGTCTGGGGCATCGGGCCGTCGGCCGCGTTCACCACCAGGATCGCGCCGTCCATCTGCGCCGCACCGGTGATCATGTTCTTCACGTAGTCGGCGTGGCCGGGGCAGTCCACATGCGCGTAGTGGCGTGCTTCGGTCTCGTATTCCACGTGCGCGGTGGAGANCGTGATGCCGCGGGCCTTCTCTTCGGGCGCGCCGTCGATCTGGTCGTAGGCGCGGAAGTCGCCGAAGTACTTCGTGATCGCCGCCGTCAGCGTCGTCTTGCCGTGGTCAACGTGACCGATCGTGCCGATGTTTACGTGCGGCTTGTTACGTTCAAACTTTGCCTT
>NZ_LWGH01000322.1:0-3834 GCF_001635395.1 Sulfitobacter sp. HI0129
GCAAAAGGCAGCTATTCCCCGAGGCCCATGAGCATGGCGCTGATTGAGGCGCAGCAACCGGCAAACGGGTTAAGCTGAGAAATGGGGGCAGGGGCGAAGTTGACGGCTGTCAACTCTGTCATGGGGTGGCGGGGGTCAGTTGACAGCCGTCAACTTCGCCCCTGCCCCGCCCCACGCTCGAAGCGAGAGGCAATCGGCACCTCAGGCAGGCTCCGCGTCCGTCTCCTGACTTTCGAGCCACTGGATCACCGAATTGCGCTTGGCCATCATATGGTCCCGCAGGGTTTGCGCCAGCGCCTTGCCGTCCCGGGCCGCGAGATGTTTCATGATCATCTCATGCTCCTGCACGGCGGCGAACCAGCGCCCCTCCGTCATGTTGGCCAGATAGCGCGCACGTTGCATCCGAAGCGACAGCGCCTGACAGGAGGTGGTGAGCGTGTTGTTCCGCGCCGCCATCAGGATCGCGCTGTGGATCTGCTGGTTAACGGCGAAATAGGCATCCAGATCCCGGTCCGCATAGCTCTGCATCATCTGTTCATGCAATGCTGCGACCGCTTCGATTTCTTCGTCGGTGATGCTCTGGCAGGCCAGTTCACCCGACAGCGCCTCCAGCGCGCCCAGAACGGGAAAGACCTCTTCGACCTCACCGACGGTCACGGGCGTCACCCATGCGCCCCGGTTCGGCTCCAACCGCACCAGCCCGTCGGAGGCCAGCACCTTCAGCGCTTCCCTCAGGGGCGTGCGCGACACACCGAACCGCGCGCAGAGCGCCTTTTCCGGCACCTTCGTCCCCGGGACCAGTTCGCCGCCGATGAACAGGGGCTGCAAACGATCGACCAGCTCGGCATGCAGGGACTTGCGCGAGATCTTCGGGGGTGTGGTGGCGTCATCCATCGAAGTCTCCTACCCGCGGTCCAATGCCATTTCAAGAAGTCGTGCCACGTGGATGGGCCGCCTCTCCGTCAGGTCAGCCACCTGATGGCGGCAGGATGTTCCATCCGCGACGATCAGCGTATCGGGTTGCGCGGCCCTGACCGCCGGGGCGAGATCAAGCTCCGCCATCCTGCGCGACACCTCATGCGTGTCCTTTCCGTAGCCGAAAGCACCGGCCATCCCGCAGCAGCTCGTCTCCACCGTGTCGACCTGCGTATCGGGCAGCAGCGCCAGCGTCTTTTCGATGCTCGACATCACGCCCATCGCCTTCTGGTGGCAATGCCCATGCAGCAATACACGCGGGGCAGGGGACGTGAGCGGAAGGTTGAAACCGGGCTCCTCGGCGCGTTCCGCGATATATTCCTCCAGCATGCGGGCCTGTTCGGAGAGGCGTTTCGCCTCTTCGCCCGGCAGCAGCGCGGGTATTTCATCGCGCAGGGTCAGCAGGCAACTGGGTTCCAACCCGATGATCGGAACGCCGCGGCGGGCATAGGGCAAGAGCGCATCGACCAGCCGCCGCGCCTCCGTCCGCGCTTCGTCGACAAGACCGGCGGACAGGAACGTGCGCCCGCAACACAGCGGGCGTTCGCCCTTAGGGGGCGTCGCGATGTCATAGGGGGTCTCTGCCGCGTCCAGCACGTTCTGGGTGGCGCGCAGGTTTTCAGGCTCGAAATAGCGGTTGAAGCAATCGGCGAAAACCACGGCCTGCGCATCCGTCCGGGGCGCGGCCTTGGGGTCGCGGAAGGGGCGGCTGCTCCATTCCGGCAGGTCGCGCGTGGCGGTAAACCCGCTGAGGCGTTCGGTCAGCGCGGCAAGGCCGGGCAGGGTGTTGCGCAGGTTGGCCAGGAAGGGCAGGCGGGAGAGAAACGGCGCATAGCGGGGCAGGTAGCCCACAAGCCTGTCGTGAAAGCTGATCCCGTGCCGGGCGACCCGTGCGGCCTGAACCTCGATCTTCATGCGCGCCATGTCGACGCCGGTGGGGCATTCGCGTTTGCAGCCCTTGCAGGACACGCAAAGCTTCATCGTTTCCGCCATCTCGTCGGAGGTGAGCGCATCGGGGCCAAGCTGGCCGGTGATCGCCAGGCGCAGGCTGTTGGCGCGGCCCCGCGTCAGGTCCTGTTCCTTGCGCGTCACCCGGAAGGAGGGGCACATCACGCCGCCCTTGAGCTTGCGGCAGGCCCCGTTATTGTTGCACATTTCCACGGCGCCCTGAAATCCACCGCCGCTGCCGGTCCAGTCGGACCAGTCGAGTTCGGTGGAAAACTCGGGCGCGCCATAGTCGGGGCCGTAGCGGAACAGCCGCCGGTCATCCATCTTTGGCGGATCGACGATCTTGCCGGGGTTGAACAGCCCCTCGGGATCGAATCGCTGCTTCACCTCTTTGAAATTGGCGACCATACGGGGGCCGAACATCCGTTCGTGGAATTCCGACCGCACGATGCCGTCGCCGTGTTCGCCCGAATGCGACCCCTTGTAGCGCGAGACAAGCTCGAAACATTCCTCGGCGATGGCGCGCATGGTGGCGACGTCCTTGTCCTGCTTGAGGTTCAGGACAGGCCGGACATGCAAACAGCCGACGGAGGCATGGGCATACCACGTTCCACGGGTCCCGTGCCGTTCGAAAATCTCGGTCAGGCCGGCGGTATACTCCGCCAGATCGGGCAGTTGGACGGCGCAATCCTCGACGAAGGAGACGGGTTTGCCGTCGTCCTTCATCGACATCATGATGTTGAGCCCGGCGCTGCGCAGCTCCGCGATGCGGGCCTGCAGCTTTGGGTCGGTCACCGGGGTCACGCCACCCCATTTCGCCCCGTCGTTGCGCCATGAAAAGCCCAGCTCGCCCATCAGCTCCTCTAGTGCGCGCAGCTTGGCGGGATGATTCGCGGGGTCTTCCTCTGCGAATTCCACGAGCAGCAGCGCCTCCGGCTCCCCGGTGACGAATTCCTGAATCGTCTGGCGGAACATCGGGATGTCGCGGGCGAGGGCGATCATCGTGGCATCGACAAGCTCCACCCCCTGCGGGTTCAGCGTGACGAGATGCTGCGTCGCGTCCATCGCCGCGTGGAAAGAGGCGAAGTGGCAGACGCCCAGCACCTTTTCGGGGATCAGCGGCGACAGCTTCAGTTCGATCGCGGTGGAATAGGCGAGGGTGCCTTCGGAGCCGACCAGCAGATGCGCCATGTTGTTGGGCGTGTTGCGCGGCACCAGCGCGTCGATGTTATAGCCGCCCACGCGCCGCATCACCTTGGGGAACCGCGCGTCGATCTCTGCCGCCTCGCGGCTGCCGAGCGCCAGCATGTCCCGGACGAGGGCCGCGTGATCCGGTGGGGCGCCCTCGTTCGGGACCGGGCCGAAGTGATGTTTGCTGCCGTCGGCGAGCATCGCGTCGATGGACAGGACATTGTCGCGCATGGTGCCGTAGCGCAGGGATTTGCCGCCGCAGGAATTGTTGCCCGCCATGCCGCCGATGGTGGCCCGCGACGCGGTGGAGACATCGACGGGGAACCACAGGCCATGGGGTTTCAGCGCGCGGTTCAGCTCATCCAGCACGATGCCGGGCCGGACGACGCAGCGCCGGTTTTCCACGTCGAGTTCGAGGATGCCGTTGAAATACTGGGTGTTATCCAGCACCAGCGCGGTGTTCACCGTCTGCCCGCACTGGGAGGTGCCGCCGCCGCGGGCGAGGATCGGAACCCCCTGTGCCGCCGCGACCTCGATGGCGGCCTGTACGTCCTCTTCGTCCTTCGGGGACAGAACGCCGAGCGGCATCATCTGGTAGAGCGATGCGTCGGTCGCGTAGCGGCCCCGGGAAAAGTCATCGAACAGAAGGTCGCCGGACACCCGCTGGCCAAGAGGCAGCGGCCTACCGGCTGACGCTCTTTCTTGGAAATCTCGAGCCTC
>NZ_LWGH01000323.1:0-9279 GCF_001635395.1 Sulfitobacter sp. HI0129
CGGAAAATCCCCGGTCTTCCGTTTGACCGGGTANCGCCAGCAGAAAGGCCCGGAAGACCGCGCCGTAGGACGGATAGACATATCCGCCGTTGCGCCGCAGATACCTGTCGCGCCGCGCCCGGTAGAGCGCGGGCAGCCGGTACCACGCCACGCCCGGGTGCATGTGATGGACGACGTGCAGATTGTTGTTCAGGAACAAGAAGGCCAGCAACCCACGGTCCTCGATGATGACGCTGCGGGCGGCGGGGTGGTCATGGGCGCGATGCTCCAGAAAGGTGCGGATGCGCAGGATCGACAGCGCGCCGTAGCAGGCCAGCCCATAGGCCAGCAGCGAAAGCGGCGATGCCGCCACCGCCCAGAGCACCAGCGCCGCACCCGGCAGATGCAGCGCCCAGTCCCGTGCCACATGCGGATCGCCCCGCCACCACGCGCGCACATCGCCCGCGACAAACCGCCAGAGCCCGATGGCAGGCCCCAGCGTCATGCGCCCCAGCAGCGTGTTGTTGCATTCCAGCAGGATGCGCCGCCAGCGCGGCAGACGGGCCCATGCCAGCGGATCAAGGTAGTTGCTTTCGGGATCGTCATAGGGATCGGTCAGCCTTGCGTCCTGATGATGGGCCAGATGCAGGCGGCGGAACCGCAGGTAGGGGATGAACAGGCCCGGCTGGACGAGGCCGAGGGCGGTCGAGGCCCGGACCGAGCCGAAGGGGTGGCCATGCAGAAGCTCGTGGCTGAGCGAGGAATGAAGCGCCAGCAGAAGCGCGAGGATCGGGACGGCCACCAGCGGCTGATGCCCGGCAAGGCCCAGAACCAGCGCCCAGCCCACCAGCGTGGCCGTAAAGACCGCGAGGGTGGGCCATTCCACCCGCGCAAGGGCCCGGAGGGCGGCGCGGGCACGGCCCCGATTGACGGGGAGACTTACTCCGCGTTGCGGTACGTTAACCAATCCTGCGGGTGCATGACCGTTCATTTTCCTGCCGCTCCTTTTTTTGCTTTGTCATTTATCTATGAGCGGCAGGCTTTGCGGGCCATTTGGATAAGAGTTAACATTGCTTCCGTTTGGTGATATTACTCACCACATGCCGCATAAACTCAGCAAAGCAGACCGCGCCGCCCTGTTCCGGGACCGGCTGACCGCCGCGATGGCGACTGCGGGCATATCGCGCGCGGCGCTGGCGCGGGCGGTGGGGGTGGACCGCTCCACCCTGTCGCAGGCGCTGTCCGATACCGGCGCACGGATGCCCGGCGCCCATCTGGTGGCGGGCGCCGCCGCGGCGCTGGGCGTATCGAGCGACTGGCTGCTGGGTCTGTCGAACCGGCCCGAATCCGCCGCCGATCTGGTGGCCGCCGCGCTGGAGGTGTCGCAGGCCCCGCGCGCGCTGGTGGACCAGACGATCTTTGACTGGCACCGGGAGGCCGCGGGCTACAAGATCCGCCATGTCCCGGCGGCACTGCCGGACATGCTGAAGACCGACGCCATGCTGGAATGGGAGTACGGCCCCCACTTGGGGCGCTCCGCCCAGCAGGCGATCAATGCCTCGCGCGACCGGCTGGACTGGATGCGGGAGTCACACTCCGATTACGAAATCGCGATGCCGATCTACGAGATGGAAAGCTTCATTCGCGGCACCGGCTATTACACCGGCCTGCCCGCCCCGGTGCGGCTGGCGCAGGCCGACCACATGGAGATGCTGACCCGGCAGCTCTACCCCCGGCTGCGCATCTACCTGTTCGACGCGCGCAGGCTCTATTCGGCGCCGGTCACCGTCTTCGGAACGCTGCTGGCGGTGTTCTACACCGGCGGCCACTACATGGCGTTCCGCGACCGCCAGCGGATCGAGACCTTTACCCAGGATTTCGACGTGCTGGTGCGGGAGGCGAGCCACACCGCGCGCGACCTGCCCGGCATGATCCGGGAGATGCGCGCGCTTATCCGCTGACCGGGGTGGACCGGGCAAGGGCGGGAGCCTCCGGCGGGGATTTTGGGCCATTTGGAAGGGGCGGCAGGTCAGCGCCGCGCTTGGGGAACGCGGCACTTCGCGGAGGAGTGGCGCGGGGGGCGCGGAATTATGGTATCGTGAGGCCCTTAGTCATCGTGCCACGGAGACGAAAATGATAGTTTACATCCTGTTTTATATTGTCGCTGCAAATGCATTAGTCAGTGAGGCGCCAAGGTGGAAAGCGGCGTTCATTGCCGGCATGGAATAAGCACAGCTTGTTTCCAGTGGGATCAGTAAAATGTGCCGTCCTCCAACGATAGGTCTGATCGGTGGGAGGCATATCAAACTTGACCCCTAAATTGCAAAGTTCCATGAATTTTTTGTCGACGTCATCAACTTCAAAATACAGCACTGTGTTTCCAGCAACTGGATTATCTGAGACGTAAAGTGAAAATGTGCTTGAGCCAGTCGGAAACTCGAAACGCGCATATTCATCTCTTTCCGACACGATTAATCGCAGGCCAATTGTGGTATAAAATGCCACTGCCTCGTCAAAGTCGCGTGCTTCAACCGTCACTTGGTTCATGTCCATTTTCGAATACCCTTGTGTTAAACTGGTACCCAGTTCCGATAGCCTAAGGCTGCAAGTCCGATCTACGTCAAACGGATTACATTCTGGTCGCACCATCCGCTCATCGCAGCGAAACGCACCATCACCGCGCTACCGCCAGTTTCGGGTCCGGGTTCTCGGTGTGGCCGTCGACGGCGATGACTTGACCCGAGACCATGCGCGCGGCGTTGGAGGCGAGAAAGACCGCCATGTCGGCCACATCCTGCGCGGTGACGAAGCTGCGCATCGACGTGCCCGCGGCATAGCCTTCGTAGACCTGATCGCGGGTCATGCCCTTGGCGGCGGCTTCGCGCGTCAGCACGCCTTCCATGCGGGGGCCTTCGACGGCACCGGGGCAGATGGCGTTGGCGCGGATGCCGTGGGGGCCGAGTTCCATCGCCAGCGTCTTCATCAGGCCGATGACGCCCCATTTCGCCGCCGCATAGGGGGCGCGGTTCGGGTAGCCGTAGATCCCCGCTGTCGAGGAGGTCACGATGATCGCGCCGCGTTGCGCCTTTTTCATCAGCGGGGCCGCGTGTTTGGCGGCCAGGAACGCGCCTTCGAGGTTGACGCCCACGCAGGCGCGCCAGTCGCCCAGAGCCACCTCCTCGATCGGGGCGGTGGGGCCCGCAATGCCCGCGTTGGCGCAGAGCACGTCCAGTTGCCCCATCTCGGCCAGCAGGTCGCGCATGGCCGCTTCGTCATCGGCGGGGGCCTCGCGCCGCTGCCAGTCTTCGGGGCAGGCCCGCAGGGCTGCGGCGTCGACATCGCTCACCCAGACCTCGTAGCCCGCCGCGGCGAAGGCGGTGCCCATGGCCCGCCCGATGCCCGCGGCCCCGGCGGTGATCAGCACCCGTTTCACGGCCGCTGCCCCACGGCGCGCCCGACGCCCTCCGGGGTGGGCAAATCGGCCTGCGCCTCGGCAAAGCGGCGGAGCGCCGCGTCGATCTCCGGCGCGGGATCGGCGGGTTTGCGGGTGTCAAGACTGACATGGAGCAGAAAATGCTCGCCCGTGGCCAGCAGCCTGTCGCCTTCGCGCATTTCGTGCCAGAGGTGCATCTTCTTGCCGCCGCCCGACAACACGCGGGTCGTGATCTCGATCACCGCGCCGGCATGGACCTCGTCCACGTGGCGGATGTGGGTTTCGGCGGTGAAATAGCTGCCGCCCGAGGCGATATAGGCGGCATCGCAGCCGATGATCTCCATGAAGCGGTCCGTCGCATCGGCGAAAGCCTGCAGGTAGCGCGATTCGGTCATGTGGCCGTTGTAATCCGTCCAGTCGAGCGGCACGGCGCGGCGGGCCGTCAGCACCGGGGCGGCGGGATCGGCGATTTCGGCCGCCCGCGCGGCCAGCGGCGTATCGGCGCGCAGCAGGGTTTCATGGGCGTTGACGAGCGCCCCCGCCCCCCAGTTCTGCGCCTTGAGCGCGCGCATCATCGACACGAGGTTGTTGTCGCGCGCGCGCTCTAGCTCGCGGATGGTGAACTGACCCGATTGCGCGTCGGACTGGCCCGCGATCAGGTCCACGAGGCCGTCGTTGAATTCGGGCACATCCATCAGCTTGGTCCATGGCCATTTCAGCGCCGGGCCGAACTGCGCCATGAAGTGCTTCATGCCCGCTTCGCCCCCCGCCACGCGGTAGGTCTCGAACAGGCCCATCTGCGCCCAGCGGATGCCGAAACCGTAGCGGATGGCGTTGTCGATCTCTTCCGTGGTGGCGATGCCGTCCTTCACCAGCCAAAGCGCCTCGCGCCAGACCGCTTCGAGGAAACGGTCCGCCACATGGGCGTCGATCTCCTTGCGTAGATGCAGGGGATACATGCCGAGCGCGGTGAGCGTGGCCTTGGCGCGGTCGATCTGATCGGCCGTGGCCTCCGGCGTGGGGACCAGTTCGACCAGCGGCAGCAGGTAGACGGGGTTGAAGGGATGGGCCACCATGATCTGCCCCGGGCGCGCGACCCCCTGCCCCAGCTCCGACGGCTTGAACCCGGAAGTGGAGGAGCCGATGATCGCCTCAGGCTCGCAGGCCGCTTGGATCGCCGCGAAAGTCTCATGCTTGATGTCGAGGCGTTCGGGCACGCTTTCCTGTATCCATTCCGCACCCGTCACCGCTTCGGCGATGTCACCGTGGAAGGTGATCGCCCCCTCGGGGGGGAGCGCGGCATCCGTGAGCCCGGGCAGGGATCGGCGCGCATTGCCCATCACTTCCGCGATCTTGCGCTGCGCCTGCGGGTCCGGGTCATAGACCCGCACCGCCCAGCCGTTGAGCGCGAAGCGCGCGGCCCAGCCGCCGCCGATCACGCCACCCCCGATGATCGCTGCCGTTCGTGTCGTCATTGCATTGTCCTCAGTTGGCCGGTGTCCCAGCCGTTGAAATCGAGCATCCGGCGCGCGGCCTCAATGCGGTCCGCGCCCCCCTCGGGCGCGCGGTCAAGAATGCGGGCGTGGCTGCCCGTGGCGGAGCCGAGCGCGGCGGTGCGGAAGTCTTCATCGACCCACATGACGACGAGCGTTTCCGCCCCGTCCGGCGCCCGCAGGATGCCGGGGCCGGTCGGCACATAGGTCCGGGTTGTGCCATCCGCCGCGGTTTCCGTCACCGCGCCGGTCTGGCTGACGGCGAAGGTGACGGCGGGCGCACAAGGCCCGATGCAGGCCCGAGCCACCCAGCGGCCCGCCATGCGATCGGCGTCGAACCGGGTGGACCCGGCCAGCACCGCCGCCGGATCACGATAAGTTGGCGCTTCGGGGGCGGGCGCGAGCACCGCGCAGCCCGTAAGCACCAGCAGCCCGGCCAGCATCGTGGCCCTGCGCCTGCCCCTCACTTCGGGGCGCGCTTTTGCAGGCCGAGCTTCTGGCGGACCTCTTCGGGGCCGATGACCTTCGCGCCCATGTTTTCCACGATGGTCACCGCGCGCTCGACCAGTTGCCAGTTCTGCGCCAGCTCGCCCTTGCCCAGCCAGAGGTTGTCCTCCAGCCCGACGCGCACGTTGCCCCCCGCCAGCACGGCGGCGGCGACATAGGCCATCTGGTTGCGCCCCAGCGCGAAGGCGGAAAAGGTCCAGTCGTCCGGCACGTTGTTGACCATGGCCATGAAGGTATTGAGGTCATCTGGCGCGCCCCAGGGCACGCCCATGCAAAGCTGCACCAGCGCCGGGCTGTCCAGAATCCCATCCGCCACGAGCTGCTTGGCGTACCACAGATGCCCGGTATCGAAGGCCTCGATCTCGGGCTTGACGCCAAGCTCTGTCATCATGCGGCCCATGGCCACCAGCATGCCCGGCGTGTTGGTCATGACGTAATCGGCTTCGGCGAAGTTCATCGTGCCACAGTCGAGCGTGCAGATCTCCGGCAGGCAGTCGGCCACATGGGCGACCCTCTCGCTCGCCCCGGCCATGTCGGTGCCCTGCTGCGAAAGCTGCATGGGATTTTCCACGTCGCCGAAGACGATATCGCCGCCCATGCCGGCGGTCAGGTTCAGCACGACGTCGGTGTCCGCATCCCTGATCCGTTCGGTAACTTCGCGGAACATGCGCGTATCGCGGCTGGGGGCGCCGGTTTCGGGGTCGCGGACGTGGCAATGCACGATGGCGGCCCCGGCCTTGGCGGCGGCGATGGCGCTGTCGGCGATCTGCTCGGGCGAGCGGGGCACATGGGGGCTGCGGTCCTGCGTTCCGCCCGAGCCGGTGACGGCACAGGTGATGAAGACCTCTTTGTTCATTTGCAGCGGCATGGCGGCGTTCCTCGTTATTGATTTCGCGCGCAGGATGCCCGAAGACGGGGCGCAAGAGTTCACCCGATGCGAAGCCGATTTGACATCTTGCGACAGAATAAACCGATGAACGTCGCGCTGCTGGTGCTGGACGACACCAATACGCTGTCCTTCGCGGCGGCGGTCGATCCGCTGCGCTCGGCCAACCGGCAATCGGGCAAGCGGCTCTTCGACTGGCAGTTCGTCACGCCAGCGGAGGCGCCCGTGCGGCTGACCAGCGGGCTGGCCATCCCGGCGGGTCCGATCCACCGGCTAGACGGCGCGGATCTGCTGCTTGTTCTGGCCAGCTTCCAGCTCGACGCGCAGTCCACCCCCGCGCTTTCGGCCAGCCTGCGGCGGCTCGCGGCTGGGGGCAGCCGCATCGCGGGGATCGACGGCGGGCCTTGGGTGATGGCGCGCGCCGGGCTGCTCGACGGGGGGCAGGCCACGACCCATTGGGAAGACCTCGACCGGTTCGCCAGCACCTTTCCCGAGATCGACGTGGTGAACGCCCGGTTTCAGGCCAGCGGCGCCTGCCTCACCTGTGCTGGCGCCGCCCCGGCCATCGAGATGATGCTGCATATCATCCGCGAAACCCACGGGCCTGCGCTGGCGAGCCGGGTGGCGGGAACCTTCATCTACGATCTCGCGGCCCCGGCCACCCGCCCGCAAAGCCGGGGCGCCGGGCTGAACCACAATGCGCTGACCGCCCGCGCCCAGACCATCATGGAAGCGACGCTGGACGCGCCCCTGCCCATCGCCACGCTGGCGCGGCGGCTGGGTACCAGCGCCCGCGCGCTGCAGGTCCAGTTCCGCAGGCGGCTCGACCGGACGCCGCAGGCGCATTACCTCGCCCTGCGCCTGACAGAGGCGGAACGCCTCGTGCGCCAGACCTCGCTGCCCTTGCAGGATGTGGCGGCGGCCACCGGCTTCGCCTCTCCGGCAGCTTTCGCACGGGCCTTTCGCAAGGCGCATGGCCAATCCGCCCGCGCCCTGCGCAGCACCATGGGCTGAACCGCCGCGCGCCTTCCAAATGGCAAAAAATCCCGGGGTCCGGGGCTGGCCCCGGTCCCGCGGTGCACCTCTCGGGAAGGCGTCAGTAGGGCATGGGATGGGCGCGGTGCGCGGCGTCGAGCGCCTCCATCACCGCGTCCGACAGGGCCAGATCGGCCGCGCCCAGCGCGGTGCCCAGCTGATCCATATCCGTCGCGCCGAAGATCACCGACGTCATGAAGGACCGGGTGCAGGCCCATGCCAGCGCCATCTGCGCGGGGTGCAGATCATGCTCCCGCGCCACTTGCAGATAGGCCTCCACCGCCTCGAAGGCCCGGTCGGTCTTGCGCCCGCCCATTTCCGGGTTCAGCGACATGCGCGACCCCTCGGGCACGGCACCGCCCTGATATTTGCCGGTGAGCATCCCCGCCGCCAGCGGCGAGAAGGCCAGCATGCCGATGCGCTCGTTCACGCAGGTCTCCGCCACGTCGGTATCGGCCAGTCGGCACATCAGCGAATATTCGTTCTGGACCGAGACGGGCGGCGGCCCCCCGCTGCGCGCGGCGGCGGCGGACCATTGGGTCAGGCCCCATGCGCTTTCGTTGCTGAGCCCGAAGCTGCGGATGGTGCCCCGCTCCACCTCGCGCTGAAGTGCGCCCATACAGTCGACCATATGGGCAAGCGTCGCCGCGCGGTCCTGATCGGAGGGATCGTAGGTCCAGTTCTTGCGGAACATGTAGCTGCCCCGATTGGGCCAGTGAAACTGGTAGAGGTCGATCACATCGGTCTGCAACCGCTTCAGCGAGCCTTCGATGGCCTGCGGGATCGTATCGCCGGTGATGGGCGCGCCATCGCGCGCGTGGGAGCCCGCGCCGGAGTGTTTCGTGGCCAGCACCACGTCGTTCCGGCGGCCCGAGGCGCCGATCCACTGGCCGATGATCTCTTCGGTCAGGCCCACGGTTTCCGCCTTGATGGGGTTCACTGGATACATCTCGGCGGTGTCGATGAAGTTGATCCCCGCCTCCAGCGCGCGGTCGATCTGGGCGTGGCCCTCTTTGGGCGTGTTCTGGGTGCCCCATGTCATCGATCCGAGGCAAAGTTCGGAGACCTCGATACCGCTGTCGCCCAGTTGGTTCATCTTCATCTTGCGGCCCTCTTGCCTTGTGCGTGGTCACCCTAGCGGCCCGTTGCCGCCGCGCAAGCGCCCGGGCCTGACGAAAACGACAGTGACGCGTCGTAATACGGGTTGGGTTCCGCCGACAAAGCCGCCAATCTGCGCGCATGCGTCTGATGATCTCCTTCGCGGCCCTCTTCCTGTCGGTCATATTGCTGCAACTTTCGACCGGGGGCGTGGGTCCGCTGGACGTGCTGTCGGGGCTCACCCTCGGCTTTTCCAAGCAGGAAATCGGCTTTCTCGGCTCGGCGCATTTTCTGGGGTTCTTCATCGGCTGCTGGTGGTCGCCCCGGCTGATGGGCAGCGTGGGCCACAGCCGCGCCTTCGCCGCCTTCACCGCGCTGGGGGCCATCGGGTTGATGGCGCATATGATGGTGATCGACCCCTACGCCTGGGCGTTGATGCGGGTCGCCTCCGGCCTTTGCGTGGCGGGCTGCTATACGGTCATCGAGGCATGGCTTCAGGCCAAGGTCACCAACGAGAGCCGCGGGCGCACCATGGGCACCTACCGGGTGGTGGACATGACCGGATCGCTGACCGCGCAGATGATCGTCGGCATTCTCGCCCCGGCCTCCTATGTTTCCTACAACCTGCTGGCCATCGTCTGTTGCGCCGCGCTCATTCCGCTGACGCTGACGCGGGTGCAGCAGCCGGAGACTCCCGCCTCCCCCCGGTTGCGGCCCCGGCTGGCGATGGACCGCTCGCCGCTTGCCGCGGCGGGGGTGGTGGTGGCGGCGGTATCCAGCGCCTCCTTCCGGATGGTGGGCCCGATCTATGGGCAGGAGGTGGGACTGACGGCGGCGCAGATCGCGTG
>NZ_LWGH01000324.1:0-6619 GCF_001635395.1 Sulfitobacter sp. HI0129
ACCCACATGAAGAAGACCATGATCAGCGCCAGCATGAACGCCCAGGAAACGTTGTTGTGGATCCACTTGGACCCGGTCGCCAGAACGGAGAAGGCTTCGAGCCCGAAGAGGGGGATCAACGTGGTGCGACCGAAAAGGGTCAGCAGGCCGGTCAGGCCTAGCAGAATGAAGGAACCGGCAAGCAGCCAGTGCGCGAACCGCTCGATCCCCTTGAACCGTTCGATGCGGACGCCCGCGCGGTCATGATCCAGCCGGATACGGCCGCGGATCAGATAGAAGAGCGCCAGCAGGATCAGCGTACCACCCAGCAGCCAGGCGCCGTAGGTCGCCAGGGGGCCCCGGCGGAAATTGAGCCACCACATGCCGTTGTCCTGCATCAGGACGGTAGCCGCCGGTCCGTTGTTGGAGGCCGTCACGTCGGCCGCGTTGGCACGCAATTCGCGCCAGAGCGCGGGGTCCGAAGCACCGCCCAGCGTTCCCAGCGGCGCCGCTTCGGGCGCGCCTTCGCGATCATCGCCGGTGCTGAGCGGGATGTCGGCCCCGAAGGGCCGGTCCTCGCCGCGCTGACGGGCCAGAATATCTTCGAGCGTTTGCTGCCCGTTGTTTTCGAACTGCAGGTTCGTGTCGTTCAGCGCGTCAGGCGACGGCGCCGTTTCCTGCGCGGTCGCCATCCCTGCGAGGGACATCGCGAGCAAGAGCGGGAAGAGAATGCGGGATAGGACCATTTGAACCTCCATGGGCACCGGATCGGCTTGGCTTCAGTCTAGTATGCGCGGTCCTGGGTGCAAGCTGCACGTGGACCGGGCGGAAAACGGCCCGCCAGCGAAACGCTGACGGGCCCTGTCTTGGTGGCGGCCTTTGCAGGCCGCGATCAGCCGCCTTTTTGGTCGTAAGCCGTGCCCCAACCCCAGGCGCCCGACCCGAAGCCGCGTGCAACGACACGCTCGCGGTAGATGCCCGAGACGACATCGCCGTCACCGGCCAGCAGGGCCTTGGTGGAACACATCTCGGCGCAGATCGGCAGTTTGCCTTCCGCGATCCGGTTGCGACCGTACTTCTGGAACTCGGCGGCGGAGTTGTTTTCCTCCGGACCACCGGCGCAGAAGGTGCACTTGTCCATCTTGCCGCGCGAACCGAAGTTCCCGGCCTGGGGATACTGCGGCGCGCCGAAGGGGCACGCGTAGAAGCAGTAGCCGCAGCCGATGCACAGGTCCTTGGAGTGCAGGACGATGCCTTCCTCGTTCTGATAGAAGCAATCGACCGGGCACACGGCCATGCAGGGTGCATCGGAACAATGCATGCAAGCGACCGAGATCGAACGCTCGCCCGGTTTACCGTCATTGATCGTCACGACCTTGCGCCGGTTGATGCCCCACGGCACCTCGTGCTCGTTTTTGCAGGCTGTCACGCAGGCGTTGCATTCAATGCAGCGTTCGGCGTCGACGAGAAACTTTGCTCTTGCCATTGGTTGGTCTCCTTACGCTGCCCAGATTTTGCAGAGAGTGGCTTTGGTCTCCTGCATCTGGGTTACTGAATCATAGCCATAGGTTTGCGCGGTGTTGGTGCTTTCGCCCAGAACATAGGGGTCTGCACCGTCCGGATAGCGGCTCCGCAGGTCTTCGCCTTCGAAATGGCCACCGAAGTGGAAGGGCATGAAGGCCACGCCGGCCTCGACCCGTTCGGTGATAAGGGCCATCACGCGGACCTTGCCGCCTTCAGGACCTTCGACCCAGACCATGTTGCCTTCCCGGATGCCCAGGTTGTTGGCGTCGCGGGGGTTGATTTCCACGAACATGTCCTGCTGCAGTTCCGCCAGCCACGGGTTGGACCGTGTTTCGTCGCCGCCGCCTTCGTATTCGACCAGACGACCGGAGGTCAGGATGATCGGATACTCTTCGGAGAAGTCGTTCTGCTGGATGGAAGCGTACATCGTGGGTACGCGCCAGAACTTCTTGTCCTCGTAGGTCGGGTAGTCTTCGACCAGATCGCGACGGTTGGTGTAGAGCGGCTCGCGATGGAGAGGAACCGGGTCAGGGAAGGTCCAGACCACGGCGCGCGCCTTGGCGTTGCCGAAGGGAGCACAGCCATGGGCGATCGCCACGCGCTGGATGCCGCCCGAAAGGTCGGTCTTCCAGTTCACACCACCGGACTTTTCTTCGTAATCCGAAGGAATGTCCCCGGTGAAGGTCTGTTCGCCCACTTCCTTATCGCTGCCAGAGGCACCCTCGGCAGGCTGCGTGGTCACCCGGTTGAGACGGATACCTTCATCGAAGCCGGCCACGCGGTTGATGGAATTGGCCTCTTCGTCGGTCAGGTCCTTGTCCCACCCAAGCTGCCGGAGCATCGCCACGGTGAACTCGGGATAACCGTCCTGAATTTCCGAACCGGCGGAGTAGACGCCTTCGGCAAGCAGGTTCTCGCCGTCCCGCTCCACGCCGAAACGGGCGCGGAAGGTCAGGCCACCGTCAGCCACCGGCATCGACATGTCGTAAAGGTTTGGCGTGCCGGGGTGGTTCATCTCGGGGTTGCCCCAGCTCGGCCACGGCAAACCGTAGTAGTCGCCGTCTGCCGGCCCACCGTTGGCCCGCAGGGTCGTGCGGTCAAAGGTGTGCTGGTTCGCCATGTGCGTCTTCAGACGCTCCGGGCTCTGACCGGTGTAGCCGATGGTCCACATGCCGCGGTTGAATTCGCGTGTAATGTCCTCGACGTTCGGTTCATCGCCGTCCATGCCGATGTTGCGGAACATCCGATCGTGGAAATCGAACTTCTTGGCGAACATCGAGATGATCGTATGGTCGGGCTTCGATTCGAACAGCGGCTCGACGACCTGATCACGCCACTGGAGCGAGCGGTTCGATGCGGTAACGGAGCCGCGGGTTTCGAACTGTGTCGCCGCCGGCAGAAGGTACACGCCGTCTGTCCGTTCCTGCAGAACCGCCGAAACCGTCGGGTAGGGGTCGACCACTACCATCAGGTCCAGCTTTTCCATCGCGGTCTTCATTTCCTTCATCCGCGTCTGGGAGTTCGGCGCATGACCCCACAGGACCATGGCGCGCGTGTTGTCCGGCTGATCAAGGTTTTCCTTGTCTTCCAGCACGCCGTCGATCCAGCGGCTGACCGGAATACCGGTCAGGTTCATCATCGGCTTTTCGTCATAGACGGCAGTGGAGAACCGGCCCTGAAGCCATTCCAGCTCTTCGTCCCATACACGTGCCCAGTGGGCCCATGCACCGGCGGACAGGCCGTAGTAGCCCGGCAGGGTATCGGCAAGAACGCCGAGGTCGGTTGCACCCTGAACGTTGTCGTGGCCGCGGAAGATGTTGGTTCCGCCGCCGGCTACGCCCATGTTGCCCAGTGCAAGCTGAAGGATGCAGTAGGCGCGGGTGTTGTTGTTGCCGTTGGTATGCTGCGTGCCGCCCATGCACCAGATCACGGTGCCGGGACGGTTGTTGACCAGCGTGCGCGCAACGCGCTTGAGCTGGCTGCCGGGCACCCCGGTAACGCGCTCGGTCTCTTCCGGTGTCCAGTTGGCCACTTCGTCGCGGATCTGATCCATGCCCCAGACACGGGTGCGGATGAATTCCTTGTCTTCCCAGCCGTTGTCGAAGATGTGGTAGAGAATACCCCAGATCAGCGCGACGTCGGAACCGGGACGCATCCGCACGTATTCATCGGCATGGGCCGCGGTGCGGGTGAAACGCGGATCGCAAACGATGAGCGGCGCGTTGTTCTGCTCCTTGGCCTTCAGGATGTGCAGCAGCGACACCGGGTGCGCTTCGGCGGGGTTGCCGCCGATCACGAAGATCGCCTGGCTGTTGTGGATGTCGTTGTAGCTGTTGGTCATGGCGCCGTAGCCCCATGTGTTCGCAACGCCCGCAACGGTAGTAGAGTGACAAATCCGCGCCTGGTGGTCGACGTTGTTGGTGCCCCAGTAGGCGGCGAACTTGCGGAACAGGTAGGCCTGTTCATTGGAATGCTTGGCCGAGCCGAGCCAGTAGACGGAGTCAGGGCCGCTTTCTTCGCGGATCTGCATCATCTGGTCGCCGATCTCGTTGATCGCCTGTTCCCAGCTGATCCGCTTCCACTGACCGCCTTCTTTTTTCATCGGATACTTCAGGCGGCGTTCGCCATGGGCGTGTTCGCGCACCGAAGCACCTTTGGCGCAATGCGCACCAAGGTTGAAGGGGCTGTCCCAGCCGGGCTCCTGCCCGATCCAGACGCCGTTCGACACTTCCGCAACGACGGTACAACCGACAGAGCAATGGGTGCAGACCGACTTGATGGTTTCGACGGCGCCGTTGACGGCGGCCGCTGCGCTGGCCTGTGTGACCGATCCCGCTGTCGCGGAAATGGCTGCCAGACCGCCGATCGCGAGGCCCGATCCACGCAGGAATGCGCGGCGGTCCACGGACTTTTCGGCGATATCCGACAGTATGCCGGACCTTTGTGGGCGTCGTGTGACCCCGTTCGTCTTTTTCCGAAGCATGTTGTCCTCCCTGGATGCCCGTTCCGCATCATTCTTATCGTGGCGGGCCTGATGGTATCTCCCGGTTTCATGGGCCGGGGTGTTGGTTGCTTTTGTTCAGAACCGCGCGGAGTCGAGATACGCGCGGGTGTGTTCGGTATCCTGCATCCGTTCCGATTGCAGATCGACCGGCTTCGCTTCCCCCGCCGACGGCGTGCTTGCAACAGCGAGTGCTGCCGCAGGCGCGGCTGTACCGGCAAACTTGAGGAAATCGCGGCGGTTCGCGCCTTTTGTTTTGTCTTTCATTGGGATGTCTCCCTTCCTGTTGTGCGGAGCATCCCCCGCGGTTTGGTGGCAGGCATCAGCCTGCGGTCATGCGAAAGGCTTCGCGTTCGATATCCATAAAGGCGGCGCCGACAGCGCCGACCCCGGCATAGAGGACCGAATTCTTGGCCCCCTGCAGATCGGTGTAAAAATGCTTTGCCCAGGGCGCGATGTGGCGGTTGAAGAAGGCGCGCTGGCGCTCTTCGCTCGCCGGGGCACCGAAGCGGCCCACGATCATGCCGCCCATCATTTCCATGAGAGAGGCTATGTTATCCTCGGGCTCGAACACGTTGGGGGCCCGCGATATCCGCAGCGCGGACATGTCGTTGCGCAGCACGGCGAGCGGTTTTTCGTTCAGAAAGCCGGTGAGGTAGTAGCTGGCATAGGGCAGCAATTCGCCGCGCCCGAGGCCGATGAACAAGGCGTTGAACTCCGATTCTGCCTGCTTGGGCGACACGGCAGCAGCCGTACGGGCAAGCCCGGAGATCGCGGTGCCGAGGTCGCTGTTTTCGTCGCCGGAAAGCGCTGCGGTCTGCTCAAGCAGCGCGGCTTCAGGCGGCCGTGCAAGCAGCAGGCCGAGAAAGTTGTAAAGATCCGCGCGCAGGCGGTCTTCGCTTTCCACGCTCACGGTCGGCTTTGTATCGGTGGCAAGACTCATGCGCCGTTTTCCCCGTAATGAAATGTCATGCGGCGCGGCGCGGGCCGGGGCGCTTCTTCGGTCGCGTCCGCGGGTTCGACAGCCGTGGACAGGGCCTGCGGTTCTTCTGTTTCAGCGCTGTCGGCTTTTGCCACTGCGATATCTTCTGCTGCCACCGTTTCAGTCCCGGTGGATTGCTCTGAGAGCGCAAGCGCCTCGGCTTCCTCAGCGGTTGCTTGCCCTGCAGGCACCTCATCGGACTGTTCCACCGCCTTGCGGGCCAATTCTTCCACATGGCGCCGCAGGCCTTTGCCGACCTCATAGCTGGTGGTAAAATTGGTGACGGAGGACGCCTGGGTGTAGTCGTCCGCGTAATCGACGAGATCATCGAGACAGGCGAGCGCCGGATCGGATACCCAGAGCTTCCGCAGCGCACGGTTCCGCAGGTGGGCAGGGATCGCCTTTGCCATGAAGGCCGTAAAATCGTCGCCCCGTTTCAGATCGTCGGGATCGGGGAGGTCGAACCGCTCCAGAAGCTCCGTATCGCTACATTCTGCAAGCGCGGCCTGCTCGACCGCATCTTCACGAGCGCGAACGGCGCGGGCCTCCGCCTCGGCTTCGGCCTGTACAGCGGCCCGGCGGCGGTCCCAGAATGAGCTCTGGCGCGTCATTGAACCGGCTCCGTATCGGAGCGGCGGGGGGCGCGGTAAACGTCAGTCGCCTGCGAGATGCGGGGATCGCCCACACCATCCTGATGCGGCATGCGCTGCTTGTCACGGCGGCGTTTGACGAAAGCCTCCTCCTCGTGATGCTCCGCCACATAGGCGCGGACCCAGTTGAGGATGCCGGGTGTCATGGCGATTCTTTCCACCAGTTCTTCACCGCCATCGCAGTAATCCTGCGCCTCGTAGGGCGACGCGGTCACCAGCACGACTTCGAGCGGTCGGTCCTTCACCCCGGTTTCGCGGCAGACAACGAAAAGGCACGGAACCTTGGCCGCAAGACCGTGGACATACGCTTCGGTATCGGACCGGTAGAGCGTCAGCGGAAGGGTGGCGGCATGGTATTCCGCGCTCTCGCCTTCCTGCCGCAGCAGCTTCCAATCGGCCTCATCCGCGCCCGGCAGGATGCCAGTGGCACGCCAAACGACATCAGCCCATCGAGTCACGCCCGGCGACCTGCGCAGGACGATT
>NZ_LWGH01000325.1:0-5990 GCF_001635395.1 Sulfitobacter sp. HI0129
CTGCCCCAGACCGTCCCCACCGGACGGCGCAATCTTCCCACCACCGAACTGAGCCCCGCCGAACGACGCACCCGCGAAATTTCGGAAATCCAGCGCGACATCAGCCGCCGCCGCCGCCGCAAACTGGGCCTGCTCATGGTCCGGCTGGCGTTTTTCGTCTTTCTGCCCGCCTTCCTCGCCGGGTATTATTTCTACAACATCGCGACGCCGATGTACGCCACCAACAGCCAGTTCCTGATCATCCAGAACGAAGGCTCCGGCGGTGCGGGACCCTTGGGCGGCTTACTGCCGACCCAATTCGCCAATTCCGCAGACAGCATCGCGACTCAAGCCTATCTGCAATCCAAGGACGCGATGCTGCGCCTCGACAAGGACGCGGGCTTCAAGTCGCATTTCGCGGATAAAAGCATCGACCCGATCCAGCGCCTCGAAGAGGATCCGACGAACGAGGACGCCTACAAGATCTACAAAAAGAACGTGAAGATCGGTTATGACCCGACAGAGGGCGTCATCCGTATGGAAGTGATCGCCGCCGATCCGGAAATTTCCGCCACCTTCTCGCGCAACCTGCTGAACTACGCCGAAGAACGCGTGAACAGCCTGTCGCAGCAAAAGCGCGAAGACACCATGCGCGACGGCCTGGCGGGCTACGAGTCCGCCGTTGAAAAACGCCGCGAAGCGCAGGAATCACTGATCAAGATGCAGGTAGAAAACGGGGTGGATCCCGAAGCGGTGATCGCCTCCATCCGAACCCAGATAACCAACTACGACACGCTGTTGATCGAAAAGGAACTGGAACTGGCTGCCCTGCTGGACAACCCGCGCCCGAACCGGGCCAAGGTCGATGGCGTGCAGGGCGATATCCGGCGCATCTCGACGCAGTTGGAAAAACTGAACAACCGCATGAACAACGCCACCGATGGCGAAGGCTCACTCGCCCAGCAGGCCGTGGCGCTGCAACTGGCGCAGGCAGACCTTGCCGCCGCGGATGCGAACCTTCAGGCGGCGCAGACACAAATGGATCAGGCCCGTACAGAGGCGGGACGGCAGGTGCGCTACCTCACCGTCGCCGTGCGCCCCGTCGCCCCGCAGGAGCCGACCTATCCCCGCAAGTTCGAAAACACAGTGCTGGCATTTCTGATATTTGCGGGTATCTACCTGATGCTGTCGCTCACCGCCTCCATCCTCAGAGAACAGGTTACATCATGACCCAAGTCACCGTCGGCGATGTCGTCATCGGGCAGGACCGTCCGCTGACGGTGATCGCAGGCCCCTGCCAGCTTGAAAGCCTCGATCATGCCCAGATGATCGCAGGCCGGATGAAGGAAGCCTGTGCCGAAGCGGGTGCCCAGTATGTGTTCAAGGCCAGCTACGACAAGGCCAACCGCACGTCTCTTTCAGGCAAACGCGGTCTTGGGATCGACGAAGGCCTCAAGGTGCTGCAGGCCGTGGGCACCGATAACAAGGTGCCGGTCCTGACGGACGTACATACCGAAGCCCAATGCGCGATAGCGGCAGAGGTTGCGGACATCATCCAGATACCCGCCTTCCTTTGCCGTCAGACGGACATGCTGCTCGCCGCCGGGCGGACCGGAAAGGCGGTGAATGTGAAGAAGGGCCAGTTCCTTGCCCCGTGGGACATGGCGAATGTCGTGACCAAGATCGAAAGCACGGGAAACCGGAACATCCTGCTGACCGAACGGGGAACGTCCTTCGGCTACAACGCACTGGTCGCAGACATGCGCGCCCTGCCCCAGATGGCCAAGACAGGCTATCCCGTGGTGATGGATGCGACACATTCCGTTCAGCAACCGGGGGGTCAGGGCGGCTCCTCCGGTGGCCAGCGAGAATTCGCGCCTCTTATGGCACGGGCGGCAGTGGCCGCGGGCGTGGCGGCCGTCTTCATCGAAACCCATGAGGATCCGGACAACGCGCCATCGGACGGGCCGAATATGGTCTACCTCGATGAGATGCCCGCGCTCATCCGTCTGCTTATGAGGTTCGACGCTATCGCCAAGGAACACCCCCTGACCTTCTGAGCGGTCCCGGCTGGGGGCGAGGATTACGCCCTCTCGCGCTACTTCAACACCCGCAGATGCGGCACCTTGTCTGCTGTACCCCCGTCGCGCGCAGCGGTGCAGAAAGCACGGATCAACTCCGCGTCCTTCACGCCCGGTTCGGCTTCCACCCCGGAAGAGACGTCGACCTGCCGTGCGCCCGTCAGTTGAATGGCGGCACCCACATTGGCGGGGGTCAACCCCCCGGCCAGCATCCATGGCACAGGCCAGCGTCGCCCGGTAATGAGGTTCCAGTCAAAGGCGAGCCCGTTGCCGCCGGGCAGCGGGCCATCCTTCGGCGGTTTGGCATCGACCAAAAGCTGGTCCGCCACGCGGGCATAACGATCGAGGGCGGGCAGATCGTCGGCATCCGCCACACCGACCGCCTTCATCACAGGCAAACCGTAGCGCGCCTTCACCTCGGCGACCCTTTCGGGCGTCTCTGACCCATGAAGTTGCAGCATGTCGATGGGCACCTGCGCCAAAAGCGCGTCCAGCGCCCCGTTATCGGCGTTCACCGTGAGGGCGACCTTGCAGATCCCCTCGGGCACAGAGGCGGCAAGTTCTGCCGCCTGCGAAATTTCCAGATTGCGCGGGGACTTGGGGAAGAAAACGAAACCAAGGTAGCGCGCACCGGCCAATATCGCCGCCGGAATGTCCGCCGGATCCGTCAATCCGCAGATCTTGATGTTCACGTCAGATGCCATGATCGCCCCGGGCGCGGGGGCACATTGGCCCCGAACGCGGTATGGTGGTTCAGCCGGTCTGCTCCAGAAGGGCCAGAACCTCGTCCTTGCCCTCGTGCTTTTCGGCCTTGAGCCGGGCGACCTCCCGCTCCAGCCGACGTATCTCACGCTCCTTGCGGGCGGCCTCGGCGCGTTCGCCGTATTCGCGGATCCATTCCCAGATGAAACCCACGAGCAAACCGGCAAGGATACTGCCCAGGATCACAAGGAACAGCGGCAGGTTGATTTCGGGGTTCAGCGCAAACCAGCCGGAGATTTCGGCGGGCAAGACACGCAGGGGTACGATGGCCCGGTTGGCCAGCGCGACGGCAATCAGCGCCAGCGCGAAGATGGCGATGCAAAGGTAGCGGATATAACGCATTAAGTCTTCCCGTTTAGGCGATCCCGAAGCAATTTGCCCGTCTTGAAGAACGGTACATGCTTCTCCTCCACATCAACCGTTTCACCCGTCCGGGGGTTCCGCCCCACACGCGCTTCTCTCTTCTTGACAGAAAACGCACCGAACCCACGCAGTTCAACCCGATCACCCCGCGCCATGGCATTGGTGATCTCGTCGAATATCGTGTTCACGATCCGCTCTACATCCCGTTGGTACAGGTGCGGATTATCGTCTGCAATCTTCTGGATGAGTTCAGAACGAATCACGGTGTTGGTTCTCCCTCTGGCTTGTTTTTATAGTTGGTGCAGCATTGAGGCGATTATATGGAAAAACACACCGTTCGGGAAGTGACCGGTTTGGGACAGCTTCGGTTTTTGTGCAGGAAGTCGCTGATATTCCGATAGTTTCAACTCTGAATACGTGTCGCATTCCAATCGACACGTGACCGGCCAAGGAACGCGCGCACTTTCGCCGCAGTCGATTCGGCACGAAAAAACCCCGCATCTTTCGATGCGGGGCCTCATTTTTCATCGGTAGACCCGAATGGATTATTCGTCGCCCTTCAGCGCGGCGCCAAGGATATCGCCCAGCGATGCGCCGGAATCGGAGGAACCGTACTGTTCGACAGCTTCCTTTTCTTCCGCGATCTCGCGCGCCTTGATCGATACGCCGAGGCGGTGTGCCTTGGTATCGACGTTGGTGATGCGTACATCGACCTTGTCCCCCACGGAGAAACGCTCGGGGCGCTGCTCGGCACGGTCACGGCTCAGGTCCGAACGGCGGATGAAGGCTTTCATGCCCTCGTATTCCACCTCGATGCCGCCATCTTCGATGGAGGTCACGGTCACGGTGACGACCGAACCGCGCTTCACGCCACCGACGGCTTCGGCAAACTTGTCGCCACCGACGTTCTTGATGGAGAGCGAAATGCGCTCCTTCTCCACGTCGACTTCGGACACGACGGCCTGAACCACATCGCCCTTGCGGTAGTTCTGGATCGCATCTTCGCCACGCTCGTCCCAGCTGAGGTCGCTGAGGTGAACCATGCCGTCGATGTCGCCCGGCAGACCGACGAACAGACCGAATTCGGTGATGTTCTTGACCTCGCCCTCGACCTCGGTGCCCTCGGGGTGCGTTTCAGCAAAGACTTCCCAGGGGTTGCGCATGGTCTGCTTGAGACCCAGCGAAACACGGCGTTTGGCGCTGTCGATTTCCAGCACCATGACTTCCACTTCCTGAGAGGTGGAGACGATCTTGCCGGGGTGCACGTTCTTCTTGGTCCAGGACATTTCGGAGACGTGAACCAGACCTTCGACACCGGGCTCCAGCTCCACGAAGGCGCCGTAATCGGTGATGTTGGTAACGCGACCTGTATGGGTCGATTCCAGCGGGTACTTGGCACCGACCAGATCCCACGGATCTTCCTGCAGCTGCTTCATGCCGAGGCTGATACGGTGGGTTTCCTTGTTGATCTTGATGACCTGCACCTTGATCGTTTCGCCGATCGACAGGATCTCGGACGGGTGGTTGACCCGGCGCCATGCCATGTCCGTCACGTGCAGCAGGCCGTCAACACCGCCGAGGTCAACGAAGGCACCGTATTCGGTGATGTTCTTGACCACGCCGTCGACCGTCTGACCTTCGGACAGGTTGCCGATGACTTCGGCGCGCTGCTCGGCACGGCTCTCTTCGAGGATCGCGCGGCGCGATACCACGATGTTGCCACGGCGGCGGTCCATCTTGAGGATCTGGAACGGCTGCTTGAGACCCATGAGCGGGCCCGCGTCGCGCACGGGGCGCACATCGACCTGGCTTCCGGGCAGGAAGGCCACGGCGCCGCCGAGATCGACGGTAAAGCCGCCTTTCACGCGGCCAAAGATCGCGCCTTCGACACGCTCTTCGGCGGCGTAGGCTTTCTCCAGACGGTCCCATGCCTCTTCGCGGCGGGCCATTTCACGGCTGATGACAGCTTCACCGCGGGAGTTCTCGACCTGGCGAAGGAAGACTTCGACTTCGTCGCCGACTTCGATCTTGGGGGACTCGCCGGGATCGGCAAATTCTTTGAGTTCGACGCGGCCTTCCATCTTGTAACCGACGTCGATGATGGCCTGGCCCGCTTCGATCGCGATCACCTTGCCCTTGACGACACTGCCTTCCTGGGGCGTGTCCATTTCGAAGCTTTCTTCAAGAAGCGCTTCGAATTCGTCCATTGCTTTGGTCATGTAGCTTATCGTTTCCTTATCATGTGTTTCTGGCCGTGCGGTTGTCTCCGCCGGTCTGGGGATGAATTTGGTCCGCGATGCCGGTCTCGGGGTCGGGTTCAAAAGAAAGAGGGCCGGTTGAAACCGACCCTGCCTGAGATATCCCGCCCGAAGCTGTGCCCGCTTCTTAGACATGGCGCGTATAGGTCAATCCAGCCGTCTTCGCAAGCCCCGAAGCCCGTGTGCCCCCGCCTATCCCCCTGTTTCCGGCGGAACCGCCGCCCCGTTCCGGCGTTCCTTTGGCATGTGGATGGTCATCCTTGTCATCATCGTGATTTCCGCGGCGCTGATCGTCGGCGCGGCCTGGGGGCTTTACGGAAAATTCCCCTCCAAGGTCGAAGGTTTCCTCGTGGCGATGGCGGGCGGCGCACTGATCGTGTCGGTCATGGCGGAACTGCTCGAACCTGCCGCCGAAGCGTCATCCATCCCCATCGTGATCCTGAGCTTTTTGAGCGGCGCCGTCATTTTCACCCTGGTGGACATGTATATCGACCGCCACGTCGGCGAAGACAGCGGCGGCGGCCTGCTGATGGCTGTCGTGCTCGAT
>NZ_LWGH01000326.1:0-3810 GCF_001635395.1 Sulfitobacter sp. HI0129
CCTCCCCCCGGCCTGTCGTGGTCTCGGGTACCGTCGGGGGCGCGGGAGCCACGAACCCGGTGTAATGAAGCCGATCGCGGATGACCTTCGTGACGGGCCAGCTTTGTTCCAGCTTCACTACGTCCGGGTCGGCGTGCACCAGCACCGCGTCGTAATGCGCCGCAACCATATCGCTGGCAAATCGCGCCTTGGCCTCTTTCGATGGCGGGGCGAGAATATCCCGCAGGGATACGGCGACGAAGGGCCGCCGGGGCAGACCCGCCGCCGCCTTCAGAAGCTGTGTGAACTCTGCTCGCAGAACCCGCCGCCCGAAGGGGAAAAGCTCCGTCAGCAGCACATCCGGCTCCTCCTGCCGTAGCAGCTTGGCGAGCAGATCGGCGCGGCTTACCATGTAATCCGCGCGCACCGGCTTGCCGTCGGCATCCAGCAGGCGTGCGAAATCCGTTCCGTCGGAGCGGACGGGGGGCAGCTGCGTCAGCGTGATCTCGCCCCTGTCCAGCAATGGGGCAGGGAGACCGCCGGAGACGATATGCACCTTTTGCCCCGCCTTCAGGATCGCTCGCCCCAGGGTCAGCGCCCGTGCCAGATGGCCGGAGCCCAGCAGATGGGTGGCAACGATCATCACCTTCATGATGCTTGCCTTTCCAGACGCGGGACCGCTTCTTCCAACTGCCAGTCCCCCTTGTGGATGCGCAGGATATAGAGCCTGTCCCGCTTGATGCGAAAGGGCGGTGGGCCGTCGAACTGCCAGGCGGTCGCGCAGGCCAGCAATACCCGCATCGTTCCGATGTGGCAGACAGCCAGCGTATCGCTTTTCAGGCTTTCCGCCCATGGAACAAGGCGATCACGCAGCGTGGCAGGGCTTTCCCCGCCGGGCGGTGTGAAATTCCACCCCCAGCTTTCCAGATCCCGGTAGCCGCTTTCCGGGTCGGCGCGCAGTGCGGTGCCTTGGCCGCCCTCCCACGCGCCCCAGTCCATTTCCAGAAGGGCCGGTTCGGTCCGGGGCGCGCGCGCCGTGAGGATTTCGGCAGTTCGCACTGCGCGCGACAGGGGGCTTGAGACAAGATCGGCCTCATCCCATGGAGCCGGTAAGCGGAGGCTCTTCAGGTGGGCTTCGGCTTCGGGGTCGAGCGGTATGTCCGTTCGCCCCTGAATCCGTCCCTCGCGGTTCCATGAGGTATGCCCGTGGCGGAGCAACGCGAGACGGATCATGGTGCCACCCCCGCCCGGTGCAATCCGTCAAGCAGGGTTCGGGCTGCGACCGGGCGCAGGTGATGCCGGGCAATATGGCGTGCAGCCTCTGTGCCCGCGTCATGCCGCGCCTTTGTATCACTCAGCAGGTGTCGCAGCCGTGCGGCAAGACCTGGGGCGCCAGCCTCCGGGCTGGGATAAGTTCCGGGGGCCAGCACGTCCCGTACGCCGGGCCTGTCCTGTGCGACGACCGGAAGACCCACCGCCTGCGCTTCCAGATAGACCATGCCGAAGGCTTCGTTCACGCCCGGCCAGATTAAAAGGGCGGCGTCCGAATAAGCCGCCTGCAAAGCCGTGCCGTCCAATGCGCCCAGAAACCGCACGGCATCCCCGAACGGGGCCATGAACCGTTCGACCTGCGGGCGGGCGGGGCCATCCCCCGCGATGTCCAGCCGCCAGCCCGGCTGCAGCTGCTGCAGCGCTGCGGCGATAAGGTCGTATGACGCCAGCTTGTCGCCCTGACGCATCATGCCCACCGCCAGCATCGGCCCGCTGAGCGCGGAGGGCCGGGGCAACTCATCCCGGTCGAGAAAGGGGTGCAGATGCAGGATATGCTGCTGTGGTGGGGCGTCGCGCAGCAGTGCTTCGGCGTCGCGGCGGGTGAAGTGGAAAATCGCCTGAGCACTGTCCGTGGCATCTTCGGCGCAGCGAGCAAATGCGGCCCAGGGGCCAGCGAGCCGTTTCCGCGCGCGTGTGGATTCGATCTGCACATAAGGAATACCGAGCGTGCGGGCCACGCCGGGGCCGAGCAGGTCCGGCGCCTTGTAGTAATTGTGGTAGGTCAGCCAGCCCTGCCACCCCGCTGCGCGCCCTGTCTTGATCAGGCGGGAGGCTTCCGTTTTCACGGTCTCCATGATCCGGGTCTGTTCGGCAGCGTCGCCCGCGCCATCCCGGCTGCGCAGGCGGCTGACCAGTTCCACCTCGACCCCGGCGTATTCGAGAGCGGAGAGAATTCCCCGCGCCATCGTCCTGTCGCCCGAGGGCATCGGGTCGTCCGGCGTTTTCATCGGCGCGTAGAATGCCAGCTTCATGCGGGCCGACGCGCCATCATTGCCCCCAGCCGTTCGCGCAGATGTGCAATGCCGGGCGCCATGACAAAGGAACGGGTCAGCCGCTCATGGGCGTTGGCCGCCAGTCTCGGCCCAAGCGCGGGATCGGCGGCGAAGGTCTCTATCGTCCTTGCCAGCGTATCCGGGCTGTCGGGTCGCAGCAGGCCGTGCACGCCATCCTCGATGAACTCGGGGATGGCGGAGACGGGTGTCGACAGGATCGGCAGCTTTTGGCTCGCGGCCTCCATCAGCACGTTGGGCAGGCCGTCCCTGTCGCCGTCTTCGGCAATGCGGGAGGGGAGGACGAAAAGATCGGCCTGCCGCATGGCGGCGATCACTTCGGGCTGGTCGCGGGGGCCGTGCCATTCGATCCGGTTCGCCACGCCCTTCAGACGGGCACGCTCTTTCAACGTTTCGTCCAAGGGGCCGCCGCCGATATGCACCCAGTGCCAGTCAAGGTCCGGGGAAAGCAGGGCGAAGGCATCGATCAGATTGTCGAAGCCTTTCTTTTCCACCAGCCGTCCGACGGACATCAGCCGCAGGGGGCTTCCTGCCCTGCGCGGCTTTCGTTCTGGCGGGGCGGGGAAGCGGGACAGGTCCAGCCCGTGGTAGACCAGATCGACCGGCGTACCGCCCGAAAGCCCGCGCAGGTGCCGGGCCCCGAAGGCGGTACAGGTGGCCCCGAAGACCGCGCCATGTTCTGCGGATGTGAGCTTTTCTCGCAACTCCCATTCCGGCGATGTCCAGATGTCCTTTGCATGGGCTGAAAAGGCCCAAGGCAGCCCCCGCAGGATCGCCGCATAGCGGGCGACGGATGCCGGCGTATGCAGGAAATGGGCATAGAGGCCCGCGATATCTTCGCCAAGCTCATGGGCGAGCACGCAGGCCTGACCGAAGCGGCGGCGGCGATTGGCCGTGTCGTCGCGGGCCAGATCGGCCTCGAATGCGACCCGGGCCGCGTCATGCCCGGGCAGGGCGGTCACCGCTTCGCGTGCTCTTGCCACGCGGTCCGGTTCATCGCGCAGATACTCCGGCAGATAGTTCACCCGCGCCTGCAACCTGTCGTGCAGGGGGTGCGTCTTGGTATCGGTCGGATGGCGCAGCGACCACAGATCGAGGGAGAGGCCAGCCTCTTCCAGCGCCAACAGTTCCTGCGCGATGAAGGTTTCGGACAGGCGCGGCCAGCCCTTTACTACCACGGCAAGGCGCGTCTTGTTCACGACAGGGTTCCGTTCATGAGCGCTTCGGCCCGCGCTGTGACCGCATCCAGCCCGTCGAGAAGCCCGTTTGCCCCCGCTTCGGAAGGCAGGCGCTGTTCCGGCAGGGCCCGTATGGCCGCGATCATCGAGGCTGGTGTAAGCCCGTCGCGGGTTTCGTCCAGCATCCGCACCAGACCCAGCTGCTCGGCCCGGCTCGCCCTTATCCATTGTTCCAGACGGGGCACGGTACGCGGGACGATCACCGCACGCTTGTCGAAGGAAAGCACCTCGCAGAAGGTGTTGTACCCTCC
>NZ_LWGH01000327.1:0-10710 GCF_001635395.1 Sulfitobacter sp. HI0129
AGCGGCGCTGAAAGACGGGCTGCCGATCTTCATGGGCGGCGATCACGCGCTTTCGCTCGGCACCGTTCTGGGTGCGATGCGCCACGCCGAGGCGCAGGGCCGCCCGCTCTTCGTGCTCTGGCTCGATGCGCACAGCGATTTCCACACGCCCGACACCACCGACAGCGGCAACCTGCACGGCACGCCGCTGGGTTATGTCACGGGCCGCGAAGGGTTTGACGGCTTTCCGGACGTCGGCACCCCGCTGCCGCAGGACAATATCGCAATCATCGGGCTGAGGTCCGTCGATGCCGCCGAACGGGCCGCATTGCAGGGCACGACGATCCAGCACGTCGACATGCGAGAGATCGACGAGACGGGCATTGCACGCCCTCTGACCGCCTTCCTCGAAAAGGTCGCGGCGGCGGACGGCATGCTGCATGTCTCGCTCGACGTCGATTTCCTCGACCCTTCCGTGGCGCCCGCGGTCGGAACCACGGTGCCGGGCGGCGCGACGGTGCGCGAGGCGCATCTGGTGATGGAAATGCTGCACGACAGCGGGCTGATGACCTCGCTCGACCTCGTCGAACTCAACCCCTTTCTGGACGAGCGCGGGCGCACCGCTTCCCTGATGGTGGATCTGGCGGCGTCCGCCCTTGGCCGCCGCGTCTTTGACCGCCCGACCCGCGCTTACTGAAGGAGCCTGCGATGAACATTCCCAAACCTTCCGACAAGGCGCTGGTGCCCTTCGTATCCGTCGACCACATGATGAAGCTCATCCATCATGAGGGCGTCGAACAGATGCTGGCGGGCCTTGCAGAGTACATCGAAGCCGATTTCCGCCGCTGGGAGCTTTTCGACAAGACCCCCCGAGTGGCCAGCCACTCCGAAAAGGGGGTGATCGAGCTGATGCCCACCTCTGACGGGGATGTCTACGGCTTCAAATACGTGAACGGGCATCCGTCCAACACGGCGGACGGCTTGCAGACCGTCACCGCCTTCGGCCTGCTTGCGGACGTGGCGACTGGCTATCCCGTCCTGCTGACGGAGATGACGATCCTTACCGCGCTGCGCACCGCGGCGACCTCTGCGGTGGTGGCGCGGCTGCTGGCCCCCCGGGGCAGCAAGGTGATGGCGATGATCGGCAACGGGGCGCAATCGGAGTTCCAGTCGCTGGCGATGAAAGCCATCGTCGGGATCGAAGAGGTGCGCCTCTATGACATCGACAAGGCCGCCACGCGGAAATGCGCGGCCAACCTCGAAGGCAGCGGTTTGCGCGTTGTGTCCTGCGACAGCGCCGAAGACGCGATGCTGGGCGCGCAGATCATCACCACCTGCACGGCGGACAAGCAATATGCCACCATCCTGACGGACAACATGGTGGGTTCCGGCGTGCACATCAACGCCATCGGCGGCGACTGTCCCGGCAAGACCGAACTCGCCCCCGCGATCCTGCACCGGGCCGGCATCTTCGTCGAATACCCCGAGCAGACGCGGATCGAGGGGGAGATCCAGCAGTTGGAGGCCGACCACCCTGTCACCGAGATCTGGCAGGTGCTGACAGGTCAGGCCGAAGGGCGGCGGAACGACGAACAGATCACCCTGTTCGACAGCGTGGGTTTCGCGATCGAGGATTTCTCGGCCCTGCGCTACGTCCGCGACCGCATCAAGGGGACGGAGCTTTTCCATCCGCTGGACCTGCTGGCCGATCCGGACGATCCGCGCGATCTCTTCGGGATGTTGCAGCGCGCCAAGGGCTGACCTGGCGGGCGCGCCGGGGTGGTTTCAGCCCCGGCGCGTCACGTCATGGGCATAGAGCCAGTCGAAGGCCCCCGTCATACGCCCCGGTGCCGCGCGGCTTGCGATCCGCAGCGCCGCATGCGCCCCCCAGCGCAGCGGGCCGGGGGCAAGGTGATAACGCCAGGCGTTACGCTCCGCCGCCTGTACGACACGGGCCACCCTGTCAGCGCGGCGGGCCTGATACTGCCGCAGGGCGGTGTCGCGCTCCTGCCGGGTGAGGCAATCGGCCAGAACCCAGGCATCCTCCAGCGCCATGTTCGCCCCCTGCGCGAGAAAGGGCAGCGTCGGATGCGCGGCATCACCGAGCAGCGCCACACCCCCTTGTTGCCACTGCGCTGCCACCGGATGGCTATGCAAGCCCCAGAGCGTCACCTTTTCCACCGCTGACAGAAGATCGGCGGCACGGCCCGTGAAACCTGCGAAGGCTTCCCGCAGATGCGCGGGATCGTCCGCATGGGTCCAGCCCTCGGCGGCCCAGCGGTCCCGCTCCTCCACCGCGACGAGGTTGATGAGGGCGCCTCCCTTGATCGGATAGCTGACCAGATGGCGCCCCGCGCCCATATGAACATGCACTTCCGGCGGATGGTCGCCGGGATCGGCCACCGTCGCACGCCATGCGACTTGCCCTGTGAACCGGGCGGTATCGGCACCGTTGAGCACGGGCCGGGCGACCGAATGGATGCCATCGGCGGCCACGACGACCTCGGCCCGCCGGATCGTGCCATCCGTCATCTGGATCTGCGGCAGCGCTCCGGGCCGTACCGATGCGACCTGCCGGCCCAGATCGAAGGTGACATTAGCGCGCCGCGCCGCATCGGCCAGAACCTCGATCAACCCGGCACGATGGGCAAAGAGATAGCGCCCCTCCGGACCCGCCTTGGCAAGGTCGAGCCGCGCGACGGTCCTCCCGTTTTCCCCGTTCTGCAGGACGACGGCGCGCGCTTCGACCGCGCCACGCTGGCGCAGCGGCGTTTCAAGCCCCATGGCCCGCAACACCCGCAGCCCGTTGGGGCTGACCTGCAGCCCGGCCCCGATATCGCTGAACCTTGGGGCCTGCTCCACCAGCGTCACCGCCATGCCCTGCCTGCCCAGCAGCGCCGCCGTCGCCAACCCGCCGACACCGCCGCCCACCACGATCACGCTTGAAGTCTTCATCGGCGACCGTCCCGTAGCCTTGATAGCAAAACGCCGGGGCGCTGGCCCCGGCGTGTATCCTTAACCCTTGCGAAAGGATCAGTCGTCGCGGTGAACGCGCTCGCGGCGTTCGTGCTTTTCCTGCGCTTCCAGCGTCATGGTGGCGATGGGACGCGCATCCAGCCGCTTGAGCGAGATCGGGTCCCCGGTGACGGAGCAATATCCGAATTCGCCTTCGTCGATGCGGCGCAGGGCGGAGTCGATCTTGCCGACCAGCTTGCGCGCCCGATCGCGGGTGCGCAGCTCCAACGCCCGGTCTGTCTCCTCGCTCGCGCGGTCCGCGACATCGGGGATATTGCGGGTCCCGTCCTGAAGACCCTCGATGGTATCGCGGCTGCCCGCCAGCAGCTCCGCTTTCCAGTCCAGCAGCTTGCGGCGGAAATACTCAAGCTGGCGGTCGTTCATGAAAGGTTCGTCTTCGGCCGGCGAATAATTATCCGGCAGGAACACTTCCTGCTTCATGTGATCATCCCTATCGGTTTTCAATGCTGGCATATGAGACCTGTCTCCCGACATCACTCCCTTCCGCAGCGTCTATCCCAGCCCCGGAAGATTGTCACTACACAATCCGATTGTTTTAGGGTTAAAGGGCCAAGGTGAATAGCGCGCTACAGAAGGTTGATAACAGGATGAAATTCGAAGGTACCGCAGACTACGTCGCAACCGACGATCTCACGATTGCCGTCAATGCCGCCGTCACGCTGGAGCGGCCCCTGCTCGTGAAGGGGGAGCCCGGAACGGGCAAGACGGAACTGGCACGCCAAGTCTCACAAGCGCTCGGTCTGCGCATGATCGAATGGAATATCAAGTCGACCACCCGCGCCCAGCAGGGTCTTTATGAATACGACGCCGTCAGCCGCCTGCGCGACAGCCAGCTGGGCGAAGAGCGCGTTCACGACGTGAAAAACTACATCCGCAAGGGCAAGCTCTGGCAGGCGTTCGAGGCCGACGAGCGGGTCGTGCTGCTGATCGACGAGATCGACAAGGCGGATATCGAGTTTCCCAACGACCTGTTGCAGGAACTCGATAAGATGGAATTCTTCGTCTATGAAACGGGCGAAACGATCAAGGCAAAGCAGCGCCCCATCGTTATCATCACGTCGAACAACGAAAAGGAATTGCCGGACGCCTTTCTGCGCCGCTGTTTCTTCCACTACATCCGTTTCCCGGAAATGGACACGCTGCGCAAGATCGTCGAAGTGCACCATCCCGGCATCAAGGAAGCGCTGCTGACGACCGCGCTCACCCAGTTCTACGAGATCCGCGATCAGACCGGACTGAAGAAAAAGCCCTCCACCTCCGAGGTGCTCGACTGGCTCAAGCTGCTTCTGGCCGAAGACATGGACCCCGCAGACCTGAAGCGCGATGGCGCATCGGCCCTGCCCAAGCTGCACGGCGCGCTTTTGAAGAACGAGCAGGACGTGCATCTGTTTGAACGCCTCGCCTTCATGGCGCGCGGCCAGCGCTGAGCGAGAGCGCCCGCCGGGAGCGGGAGCAAGCAGATATTCGCCGGCATCGGGCACGCAGGAATCGCATTCCGCGTGCCTGTTTGTTTGTATTGCCCGACAATCCGCTTTGTTCGGTCCGGTACATGTCTTTTGTCCAACTGGACATTATGCCACCGATTTGACTTAATTGTTTCCAAACATTGACCGGATGGTTGGCAAGTGTACCCTGTAATCAAGCTCAAAAGGGCAGGCAGGCAGTTATGGTGGGCAGATCGGCAGGGCGCGGTCGCATGAAAGTCATGCGCGCAGCTTTCCTTAGGGAAGGGATCGGCGCAACGCGACGCCCGCGGGCGCGGGCGTTCCTGCCGCTGATGATCTTCCTCAACGCCTGTGTGCCCGCGACCCAGTCCGAAGCGCCGACCCGCGCGGCCCTGCCCGTGACCATAGCCGACAGCACCCTGCCCCCGATGAAGACCTTCACCGCGCGCGCGATGCCGGCCGAGGTCCGCTCCAACAAGGCGGTGGCGCAGGATTTCCTCGACCTGTCGTTCCAGATGGAAAGCGGGCGGTCGCTGCCGGTGCTGACCCGTTTCGAAACCCCCATCACCGTTGCGGTGCGCGGCCCCGCCCCCGCCACGCTCGCGCCCGACCTGCGCCGCCTGCTGGCGCGCCTGCGGCGCGAGGCCGGGATCGACATCAGCCAGGTCTACGACCCTTCCGCCAATGTCATCGTTCAGGCCGTCACCCGCGCCGAGATCCGCGATGTGCTTCCTGATGCCGCCTGTTTCGTGGCGCCCAACGTCAGTTCGCTGGCCGAATATCGCAAGCTGCGCCGGTCCGCCCGTACGGACTGGACGCGGCTGCAGACCCGCGAACGGCTGACCGTCTTTCTGCCCAACGATTCCAGCCCGCAGGAAGTGCGCGACTGCCTGCACGAAGAACTCGCCCAATCGCTGGGTCCGCTCAACGATCTGTACCGGCTGTCCGACTCCGTCTTCAACGACGACAATGTGCATACCGTACTCACGGGCTTCGACATGCTGATCCTGCGGGCGTATTACGATCCCGCCCTGCGCTCGGGCATGTCGCGGACGCAGGTCGCCCGCGCGCTGCCCGCCATCCTGTCGCGGCTGAACCCTGCGGGGGACAGCGGCCCCGGACAACGCGCCAGCTTCACGCCGCGCGGCTACAGCGACGCCATCCAGACAGCGCTTGGCCGCTCCACCGACCCCGCCGACCGCCGGATCGCGGCCAGTGAAGCGGTGCGCATCGCGGACCGCATGGGCTGGCAGGACCACCGCCGCGCCTTTGCGCATTTTGCGTTTGGCCGTGTGCTGCAGCTGAGCGATCCCGTGGCGGCACAGGCCCATTTCCAACTGGCCGACAGGCTCTATACCGCGACCCCCGGCACCGCACTTCACCGCGCCTATGTGGCGACGCAACTGGCGGCCTATGCAATCAGCACGGGCGATGGCGACACAGCGCTCCGTTTGCTTGCCCCGCATCTCGATACCGCGCAGCGAGGCGAGAACGCGGCGCTTCTTTCGACGCTTTTGCTGCTGCAGGCCGAGGCGCTCGACCTGTCGGGCCGCCCCGAAGAGGCACGCGTGGTCAGGGTGGACAGTCTGGGCTGGGCGCGCTACGGCTTTGGCCCTGACTGGGCCGTGCGGGCCAAGCAGCGCGAAATCGCATCGCTGAACCCGCGCAAGTGATCAACCGCGGACGGGTGGCGCAAACGACATGATCGTAATCGTATTGGGCCTTCTGGGCATTTTCATCGGCGTCAGAACGGCGAAGAAGCGCGGCGGCAACCGCAAGGACATGGCGCAATACGGCGCCGGCTACGGCATCGCCTTCGTCTTGCTCGGCATGATCCTCACCGTGATCCTGGACCGTTTCCTGCTGGGGGTCTGAGGAATGTTCCTGCCGTTCTTCGAACAGCTGCGCAAGCACCGGGTCCCGGTCTCCATGCGCGAATTCCTCGCCTTTCTCGACGGGATGTCGGCAGGCCTCGCCACCTATGACGTGGAGGCGTTCTATTACCTCGCGCGGGTGTCGATGGTGAAGGACGAGCGCAACATCGACAAGTTCGACCAGGCCTTCGCCGCCGCCTTCGAAGGGCTCGAAAACATCCAGCTCGACGACGTGCTCGAAGCCGTGGACATCCCCCGCGACTGGCTGGAGAAAATGGCCGAAAAGCACCTCTCCGCCGAGGAAAAGGCAGAGATCGAGGCCCTGGGCGGGTTCGACAAGCTGATGGAAACGCTCAAGCAGCGTCTCGAAGAGCAGAAGGGTCGGCATCAGGGCGGCAACAAGTGGATCGGCACTGCCGGCACCTCGCCCTTCGGGGCCTATGGCTACAACCCCGAAGGCGTGCGGATCGGCCAGAAGGAATCCCGCCACCAGCGCGCCACCAAGGTCTGGGACAAGCGCGAATTCAAGAACCTCGACGACACCGTCGAACTGGGCACCCGCAACATCAAGGTCGCGCTCAAACGGCTGCGCCGCTGGGCCCGCGATGGCGCGGATGAGGAACTGGACCTGAACGGGACCATCCGCGCCACGGCGGAACACGGCTATCTCGACGTCAAGACGCGGCCAGAGCGGCGCAATGCCGTGAAGGTGCTGCTGTTTCTCGACGTGGGCGGGTCAATGGATCCGCATATCAAGGTGGTCGAAGAGCTGTTCAGCGCGGCCAAGGCCGAATTCAAGCACCTCGAATATTTCTACTTTCACAACTGCCTTTACGAAGGCGTCTGGCGCGACAACCGGCGCCGCTGGAACGCACAGGAAAGCACGACCGAAATCCTGCGGACCTATGGGCCGGACTACAAATGCATCTTCGTGGGCGATGCCTCCATGTCGCCCTATGAAATCGCCTATCCGGGCGGGGCCAATGAACACTGGAACGCCGAAAGCGGCGCGACATGGCTGGGCCGTGCCCGCGACCAGTGGCAAAGCAATCTCTGGATCAATCCCATCCCCGAGAAATACTGGCCCTATACCCAGTCGATCGCGATGATACAGGAAATCTTCGGGCAAGAGCACATGGTGCCGATGACGCTCGAAGGTCTGTCGCGCGGGATCAAGACGCTCACCCGCTGACGCGCGGCGTTTATTCCGCCGCTGTCAGCGCGCCGTGCAGCCGCGCCAGCCGTCCCCGCAACTCCGCGATCTCGGCGCTGTCCATCCCGGTGGAGGCTTCGACGCAGCGCGGTATTTCGCGGGCCTGCGTCTCCATCGCGCGGCCCCGTTGCGTCAGGGTTACGGCGACCTTGCGTTCATCCTGCAGATCGCGGGAGCGGGTGACGAGACCTGCAAGCTCCAGCCGTTTGATCAGCGGCGTGAGCGTGCTGGATTCAAGCCCCAGCCGCGCACCGATCCGCCCGACCGGCATCTGGTCCTCTGACCACAGCACCACCATCACTAGGTACTGCGGATAGGTCAGCCCCAACGGCGCGAGCAAGGGTTTGTACAGGCGGTTGAACGCCTGTTGCATCGCATAGACATCGAAACACAGCATGTCGTCGGGGGTGAGCTTGGGGTCTTGTGGCATGGGCGGCTCCTTGCCGTGGTTTTTATATCGCGCGCGACCCTCCAGCAAGACATTGACCGACCGGGGGGTTCGATGTATGTATCACACTATTAAATCGCGCACGATATATTGGAACGTCAAGAGGTTTCAGACGTTGTGACGCCAACCCCCAACTGAAACGAAAGGTTTACACTATGAGCATCAAGAAACACGGTTCCGCCAAGTGGACAGGCAACCTCAAGGAGGGCAAGGGCCACGTCTCTACCCAGACCGGCGTGCTGAACGATCAGCCCTACGGGTTCCAGACCCGCTTTGAAGGCAAGTCCGGCACCAACCCCGAGGAACTGATCGGCGCTGCCCATGCGTCCTGCTTTTCCATGGCGCTGTCGATGATCCTCGAAGGCGAAGACCTCGTTGCCGACAGCATCGAAACCAAAGCCACTGTTCACCTTGAGCAGAAGGACGGCGGGTTCCACATCCCCAAGGTTCACCTTGACGTGACGGCCTCGATCCCCAACGCGACCGAAGAGCAGTTCAACCGCGCGGCCAATACCGCAAAGGAAAACTGCCCGATCTCCAAGCTGCTGACAGCGGAAATCACAATGGATGCGAAACTGGCCTGAGCCTGACGCATCCCCACGGGGCCACCTTCAGGGGTGGTCCCGGACCCCTTCGAGCAGCACGGCATCGACCGCCTTGTCGCCATGCAGAACCGAGACATCGCCGGTCTGCTCAAAGACCACCGCCCGCACCTCTGACATTTGCAGAACATTCGCTTCGCGCAGTTTCGCGATCAGGTCCGACCGTGTGACCTTCGCATGGGCGAGGTTCTCCTCCAGTATCTCCCCGTCCCGCATCAGCAGCAGGGGTGCGTTGTCCATGGCCGCGGCCGCAGGGCGCAGATGTGTGCGCAGCCGGGCCAGAAACGCCTGCACGACGAAAAGCGCCGCCAGCCCCGACAGCCCAAGGCCGAGCCCCGTCGTCCCCGACACCACGACAGAAGCAAGGATCGACCCCATCGCCACCGTCACGGCGAAGTCATGGTTCGCCATCTTGGAAAAGGACCGCAGCCCGTTGAGCCGGACGAAACACACCAGCGCGACGATCATCACGAAGGCTTCGACGAACGGCATGACAAGGTCGGTAAGTGTGGGCATGGGAAGCTCCGGTCAGTTGCAGACGACCAGATAGCCCGCGACCGTCGGGGCACAATGGTGCTTTCGCGGGGGCATGGCATGACAGCGTGCTTGCGTCCCCCGCCCCAGCCCCCATATTCGCTACATGATCCGCGTCCTACCGATCCTTCTGGCCATTCTCTACGGTATCGCCATGTATCGCTTTTCAGCGTGGCGGACGGCGAAGCAGCTCGACCAGAAATCCACCGAATTGATGGATCCCGCGCTGAAGGACATGAGCGACCGCATGGCGCGCGCGCTCGATCTGCCGCGCATCAAGGTGCATATCTACGAAATCGATCCGGTGAACGGGCTCGCCGCGCCGGACGGGCGGATCTTTATCACGCGGGGCTTTTACAACCGGTTCAAACGGGGGGAGGTAACGGCCTCCGAACTGGCCAGCGTCATCGCCCATGAACTGGGCCATGTGGCGCTGGGGCATTCGCGGCGTCGGATGATCGATTTTTCCGGCCAGAATGCGGTGCGTACCGCGTTGGCGATGGTGCTGGGCCGGCTTATCCCCGGCGTGGGCATCTGGATCGCGAACATGCTGGCGACCATGCTCGCCGCGCGGCTCTCGCGGTCCGACGAATACGAAGCCGATGCCTATGCAGCGGCCCTGCTGACCAAGGCGGGGATCGGGATCGAACCGCAGATATCGCTCTTTCGCAAGCTGGAGGCGCTGACCGAAGGGGCCGGTGGCAGCACGCCCGCATGGTTGCTGAGCCACCCCAAGACCGAAGAGCGCATCGCCGCGCTGAAACGGCTTCAGCTGCGCTGGGACGAATGACCGGGCGGCTGGGCGGAAGTGCGCAGTGCCTTGGCCAGTTGCGGCATGCGCGCTTTCTTCAGCAGGTCATTGAGCGCCCAGCCCTGGCCTGAGAGCCGCTCCGCCTCCGCCCGCACGCTTTCGGCCACGGCGGCGACCGTATCGGGTGCCTCTCGCCAGAGATCGCGCAGATAGCCATCGGGATCGACCCGGGTGATACCGCTTTCGGCCAGCAACCGGGTCGGGAAATCGCGGGCATTGCGCGTCATGATGGACTGGGCGCGCGCCTCTACGGCGGCGGCCAGCACATGCACATCGTCGTGATCAGGCAACCAAAGCGCGCTGGCCGTCTCCGGCGCCGAGGTGACCACGGCATCGGGCCAGTCCCGGCGCAGCAGGGCAATCTCCGCCTCCGCCTGCGGAATGCCTTCGGGGCCTATCTTTACCGCCGCGAGGCGCCATTCCTCCAGTATCCGGTCAGACCAAAGCGGGGTGAAGAGCCCCTTCCCCGCCGCGCCCAATACCAGTTCACGCATAACCGTGGGATAGAGCACATTCGCATCGATCAGGATGCGCGGCCCTGACATCAGACGCGGAAGAACAGTGATTTGAGATAGCCGCTTTCGGCCAGTTGCGGCAGTTGCGGATGATCCGGCCCCGCCTGCCCCGTATGCAGCAGGACGGCACGCCGCCCCGCGCGCCCGATGCCGCGCACGCTCGCGGTGCGGAACTGGCCCATGTCAGCGGCGTGCGAGCAGGAGCAAAGCACCAGTATCCCGTCCTCCGCCACCAACGGGGCGGCCAGCCGTG
>NZ_LWGH01000328.1:0-12356 GCF_001635395.1 Sulfitobacter sp. HI0129
CTGAGGCGAATTATCTGGCGATCATGCAGACCCTTCAGCCGGGGGATGAGATCGTGCTCGAAACCCCCGGCTGGCCGCAGGCGGAGGTGCTGACAAAGGCCATCGGCGCGCGCATCACCAAGATCACCCGCCGGGAAGAAGATGGTTGGGCGCTGCCGATGGGGGCGCTGGCCGACGCAGTTTCATCGGAAACCCGAATGATCTTCCTGACCAATCCGAACAACCCGACGGGCCATTTGCTGACCGCGGACGAAGTGGATCAGATTGTCGATATCGCGCGCAGCGCCGGTGCCTGGCTGCTGATCGACGAGGTTTATGCCGGGCTGGAATGGGCGGGCCCCCGCACGCCTTCCGTCGCCGGGGTTTACGAACGGGGCATCACCACCGGTTCGGTCAGCAAGGCGCTGGGCCTGCAGGGGTTGCGGACGGGGTGGCTCATCTGCCGAGACGCCGAGCTGATGAGTNATGCGCTGATCCTTCGCGAAAACGCATCCGAGATCATGAACATAATGGGCGAGGTCATCGCGGAGATTGCCCTGCGCCCCGAACGCTATGCGCCCGCGATGGAAAAGGCCCGCTGCGAAGGGCGCCGTAACCTTGATGCGATGAGCGACTGGGTGGCGGCACAGCCGGGGCTGGAGTGGGTGCCACCCGCTGCCGGATTGATCGGGCTGGCGCGTCTGCCCGCGGGATTGGACCCGGATCGCTTAGCAAAGACCTTGCTGGCCGAGCCCTATCGAACCTTCCTGCTGCCGGGCAGTGCCTACGGTCTGCCCCGGCATATCCGGTTGGGTGTGGGCGGGGGGACGGGGGCCAATCTGCAGAAAGGTCTCGACCGGGTGGCGCAGGCGTTGCAAGATTTGAGCCGACATGACCGATAATTTTCCCCTTCTTGATGCGCATCACCATCTCTGGGCACCGGAGAGCGATCCCGACGACATGGGATATGGCTGGCTGCGTGATATCGGTGCGCCCAAACCCTTTGGCGATCCGACCCCGATCCAGCGCGATTATCTGCTGGCCGAGTTCCGGGATGAACCCCAGCCGCGGCAGATGCGCGGGTCGGTCCATATTCAGGCCGATCCGAAGATCCCCGATCCAGTCAAGGAAACGGCCTATATCCAGCGCCAATCGGATGAGGCCGGTTTTCCGGTGATGATCGTGGCTTTTGCCGATCTGGCTGCCGGAACGTTTGCCGAGCAGGCCCAGCGGCATATGGAGCACCCCAACATGCGGGGTATCCGCCAGATCATCGCGCATCTGCCTGACCGCCCGGATATGAGCTTCCTCAAGCGCAACATGCTGGACGATCTGACATGGCGCTCCCAGTTCGCCATGCTGAGCGATCTGGGGCTTTCGTTCGACCTGATGGCCTATCCGGGGCAGTTGCGGCAGGCGGCGGAACTGCTGGCGGATCACCCGGACATTCCGGTCGTGCTCGAACATCTCGGGTGCCCCTATGACCATTCAGATGAGGGGCTGGCGCTTTGGTCCGATGGTATTGCGGCTCTGGCGGAGCTTTCCCACGTTCAGGTGAAGCTTTCGGGCTATGCCATGTATTTCAAGTCCGACCTCGGCAAGGTGGCCGCCGATGTCACCCAGACCCTGCTCGGGGCCTTCGGGCCGGAACGGTGCATGTTCGGCAGTAATTTCCCGGTGGACCGGCTGCACCTGACTTATCCCGATCTCGTGGATTTCGTGAAAGGGCAGGTAGGGTCCGATGAGACGGCGTTGCGTCAGGTGTTTCACGATACCGCCGCGGCGTTCTACAGGTTTTGACGCGGGCGAGGGGGCATAAGGCCGCGCGCGGGTGTCCCTCCCCATGAAGGATGCGCCTGGGGCAGAGACATTCGATTTCGTCATCGTGGGTGGGGGCACGGCAGGCTGCGTGTTGGCCAACCGTCTTTCGGCTGACCCGGCCACGCGCGTTCTGCTGCTGGAGGCGGGCAAACGCGACAATTACCATTGGGTGCATGTGCCGATCGGCTATCTTTACTGCATCGGCAACCCACGCACCGACTGGATGATGAAAACCGCCCCCGAAGCGGGGTTGAACGGGCGCAGCCTGACCTATCCCCGGGGCAAGGTGCTGGGGGGATGCTCCTCCGTCAACGGGATGATCTACATGCGCGGGCAGGCGGCTGACTATGATCGCTGGCGCCAGATGGGTAACGCTGGTTGGGGCTGGGACGACGTGCTGCCCTACTTCAGACGGGTGGAAGACCACCACGCCGGCGGCGACGATCTGCACGGCGCGGGCGGCGAATGGAAGGTCACCCGCCAGCGGCTCACCTGGGATATTCTGCATGCGGTTCAGCGCGGCGCGGAGGAGTTCGGCATTCTGCCCACCGACGACTTCAACGGCGGTACGAACGAAGGATCGGGTTTCTTCGAGGTGAACCAGAAGGGCGGATGGCGCTGGAACACGGCGAAGGCATTTCTCACCCCGGTCAAGAACCGGCCCAACCTCAAAGTCGTGACCGAAGCCCATGTAGCAGGCGTCACCCTGAAGGATCAGCGGGCGACGGGCGTCACCTATGAGCGTGGCGGGCAGGAGCACCGGGTTTCCGCCCGGGCCGAGGTCATTCTGGCGGCGGGTGCGATCAATTCGCCCAAGCTGCTGGAGCTGTCGGGCATCGGCCAGTCGGACCGCTTGTCATCGCTGGGGATCGAACCGCTGCACGATCTGCCGGGGGTGGGCGAGAACCTTCAGGATCACCTTCAGATCAGGACGGTCTTCGGCGTGAGCGGGACGCGCACGCTGAACGAGCTTGCCAACAGCCCATGGGGCAAGGCGCGTATGGCGCTGGAATATGCGTGGCGCCGCAGTGGGCCGCTGTCGATGGCGCCCAGTCAGTTCGGCATGTTCACCCGCAGCGACCCCGCGATGGAAACGCCGGACCTTGAATATCATGTGCAGCCGCTTTCCACGGACAAGCTGGGCGACCCGCTGCACCCCTATCCGGCAATCACGGTTTCCGTGTGCAACTTGAGGCCCGACAGCGTCGGGGCCAGCCACGTCACCTCCCGCGCGCAATCGAAGCAGCCGGACATTGCCTTGAACTACCTCTCGGCGCAAAGGGACCGGATGGTGGCGGTGGCCTCCGTCCGGCAGGCGCGCAAACTGATGACCGCCCGCGCGCTGGCGCCCTACAGCCCGAAGGAGCTTTTGCCGGGTCCCGGGTACGATGACGAGGCATCGCTTCTGGAAAAGGTGGGGGATATCGCCACCACGATCTTTCATCCCGTCGGCACCTGCCGGATGGGGAGCGACCCTGACGCGGTGGTCGATACCACGCTGAAAGTCCGCGGCATCGCGGGCCTGCGTGTGGTGGACGCTTCGATCATGCCCAAAATCGTGTCGGGCAACACGGCGTCGCCCGTCATCATGATCGCCGAAAAGGCGGCGGATATGATCCTTGCCGAAAGGCGGGGGTGACCCCGACCGGTTCGCGGTCGGGGCCGTGGTCCTTCAGCTTTCCAGCCAGACCTTTTCCAGATGCATTTCACGCAGCGGATGGCGGACGTAATTCTGCACGCGGTCCGTATGGTGCATGGCCAGTTCGCGCCAGTAGGGCTGGATGATCACGCCGCTGTCCTGCAACATCTGTTCCAGTTCCGCCATGAGGGGCCGGCGCTGATCGGGATCGAATATGCCCAGCGCCTCGTTCAGCTTTGCATCGAACTCCGGGTTGGAATAGCCGGTTTCGTTCCACGCTTCGCCTGTCTTGTAGGCCACGGCATAGACCTGCACACCCAGCGGACGCCCGCCCCATGACGTGGTGGAGAAGGGGTATTTCGTCCAGTCGTTCCAGAACGTGGCCCCGGGCAGGGTGCGCCGGGTCATGTTGAAACCCGCGTCCCGCAGTTGCGCTGCTACGCTGTCGGCGAAATCCTTCAACTCGCCCTCATCGATGGAGATGAGTTCAATCTCCGTATCGGCATTCCCGGATTCGGTCAGCATCTCGTTGGCGAGCGCCGGATCATGGGGTTTGCGCGGGACTTCGGCATATTCGGGGTGAACGGGGGCGACATGGTGATTGTCGGCCACGGACCCCAGCCCGGCAATCGCCAATTCCGTTACCAATTCGTTGTCCACGCCGATCTGCACGGCGTTGCGCAGGGTCTGGTTGTCGAAGGGCGCCGCCTTGACGTTCATCCGGGCGACCGCGGTCGTCGCGGTCAGGGCAACGCCCCGCTGAAGACCAAGCGCGTTGAAGACCTCTTCTATGTTGCTGGCGGTTTCGTCGTTCATATCGATCTCATCCGCCTCGAAAGACGCGATGAAGGCGGTGTCGTCATTGCCGAGGTCGATGAATTCCAGCCCGTCGAGGTAGACTTCGCCGCCCCACCACTTGCCGTCTTCGCGGCGTTTCAGCACGGCCTTGTCCCCGATGGAAAAGGACACCAGTTCGAAGCCACCGGTGCCGATGGGATTGTCCTGCAACTGACCGGAGAAGGACTGGTGGACGCAAAGCGCGGGGTAATCGCCGAACGACGGGATGAGCGTGATGTCGGGCATGAAAAGGTTAAGGCGCACGGTTTGCTCATCGACTTTCTCGATCGCGGAATCGGCGGCCTGCGTCGCATCGCCTTCGCGCAGTGCAGCCAGACGCGCGGCCATGGAATTGCCCTCGGCGGTCGCATCGGCCATGCGGCGAATGTTGAAGATCACGTCGTCAGCGGTGAAAGGGTCCCCGTTGTTCCAGACGGCTTTCGTGTTGACCGACAGCGTATAGGTCTTGGCATCGTCGCTGACCTCCCACCCCGAAAGCAGCGAGGGAGAGAAAGACCCGTCAGCCTCCCACCGGACGAGGGGTTCGCAGAATTGCCGGGCGACGTTCGACTTCTGCGGCCAGTCATAGGTGCGCGGATCATTGATATCGAGGATCTGCTGGCCGATGCGCAGCACGCCGCCCTTCTTGGGCTCCTGTGCGGCAGCGGGGCTTGCCGAGGCGCCCAGCAGACCGGCGGCCGCCGAGGCGCTCATGCCCCAGATACTGGCGAGCGCCATGAATTCGCGGCGGTCCAGACGCCCTTCGCGGACGGAACGTGCCATGCTCTTTACTTGGGATAGGCGGTGCTGTTTCATATCGGCGTTCTCCTGAAGCCTGGGGCTGAAATTTCGCGGGGATTGTAGTGAATCATGGTTCGCGGCAGTCCATCGTCAATTGAGGCCTCTGAACTTTCTGGAGATTTTGTCGAGGTGAGGGGGGAACTTCTCCCTGTTGCGCGGGGAGGCGCGACGTTGAGGAAGATAATTGCAAACGCATATAAATTTGCTATCATCCGGCAATGATCGCCGGTGGCACACAAGGCGGCAGACCGGCAGGCGGACCGCAACGGGGAGGAACGGCGATGACGTCAGCGGAAACCATGCAGGAGTTCGGAAGGTTATTGGCCTCCGGCAGTATCGAGGTCGTGGATTGTTCCGGCGTGCTGGGACCTGATACGCCGATCCTTCAGTTGCCGCCCGATTTCGCCAAGACCACCCCGAAGGTCGAGATCCACAAGATCAGCGAATATGACGACGACGGCCCGTTCTTTGCCTGGAACTGGCTAAAGCTGGGGGAGCATTCAGGCACCCATTTCGACGCGCCCCATCACTGGATCACCGGCAGGGATCATGCCGACGGTTATACCGACACGCTGGATGTGCAGCGGCTGGTCGCGCCGGTCAACGTGATCGATTGTTCGAAGCAAAGCGCGGAGAACGAAGACTTTCTGCTGACCGCCGATGGCGTGAAGGAGTGGGAGGCCCAACACGGCGAGATCAACGCAGGGGAATGGGTCGTCATGCGTACGGACTGGGATCGCCGCGCGGACAGCGAGGCCGATTTTCTCAACGCCGACGACACCGGGCCCCACAGCCCGGGGCCGACCCCGGATTGCATCGAATACCTGCTGGGCAAGAAGATCGTCGGATGGGGCACGCAATGCATCGGTACCGATGCGGGTCAGGCCGGCGGGATGGAGCGGCCCTATCCGGCCCATAACCTCTTGCACCGCGACAATTGCTTCGGCCTCGCCAGCCTCGCAAATCTGGACAAGCTGCCCGCCAAGGGCGCCATCCTGATAGCAGCACCGCTCAAGATCAAGAACGGGACAGGCAGCCCGATCCGCGCGCTCGCACTGGTTCCGAAGGTCTAGGCCGTTATGACGCAACAGAGAGAGGTATCGCCCGCCGCCGCGCGCCGGCTGGCGGAAATGGGGCTGGAAAACTTCGCTCCCTACCTGATGAACCGCATCATGGGGCGCTACAACGCGTCGATTTCGGCAGAGATGGCGAAGCTGGGCCTGACGACGCCGCAGATGCGGTCTCTTGCCGTTCTGTCGGTGATCGACGGGATCCTGATCCGTGAGCTCGCCGTCTATGCGGTCGTTCAGCAAAGCACGCTGAGCCGCGCGCTGGACGCCCTGCACCGGGACGGGCTGATCCGCAGGCAGACCGACCCCGACGACAGCCGGGCCACCCGCGTCTACCTGACCCCGGCGGGGCAGGAGGCCTATGCAAAGCTCTGGCCCCATATGGAGGAATCCTACAACGCCATGTTCAAGGGCATCGGCGAAGAGGAAAAGACCGCTTTCGTCGGAACGCTGAAGACCATGCTGCGCAACATCCGCAAACACGATTTCTGACGGGGGAAGCGATGGCGGAACGTTCCTTCAAGGCCGAGGTGGAGCACCTGCGCAAGGGTGAGAGCGATGTCTTCACCGGGGAGGGGATACTCGCGATCACCAAGGCCTTGCTGGAAAACGGGGTGGGCTACGTCGGCGGATATCAGGGCGCGCCCATCAGCCACCTGATGGATGTGCTGGCGGACGCCGAGGAACTGATGGCCGAACTCGGCGTACGTTTCGAGGCCAATGCGAGCGAGGCCGCGGCAGCGGCGATGCTGGCGGCGTCGGTGCATTATCCGATACGGGGAGCGGTGACGTTCAAGGGCCCCGTGGGGGTCAACGTGGCGTCGGATGCGCTGGCCAATCTGTCGTCCTCCGGGGTGACGGGGGGCGCGCTGGTGATCGTCGGCGAAGACTACGGTGAGGGGTCCAGCATCATGCAGGAACGCTCCCACGGGTTTGCCATGAAGTCACAGTTCTGGATGCTCGATCCGCGCCCCAACCTCCCCAGCATCACCAAGGCTGTGAAGGACGGGTTCGAACTGAGCGAGGCAAGCAATACGCCGGTGATGCTGACGGTGCGCATTCGGTCCTGCCATGTCACCGGCAGCTTTGCGACCCGCGACAACCAGCGCCCGCCCCTGACGGTGGCGGAAGCGGTGGCCAATCCACGATCGGACTTCAACCGCGTCGTGTTGCCGCCAATGTCCTACCTTCATGAACAGGACAAGGTGAAGAACCGCTGGCCCGCAGCCGAGAAGTTCATCACGGAAAACGGGTTGAACGAGGTGTTCGGCCCGGACGAGGCGTCGCTGGGCATCGTATTGCAGGGCGGGATGTACAACACGGTCATCCGCGCGCTGCAACGGCTGGGCCTCGCCGATCTCTACGGCGAGACAGAGGTCCCGTTGTATGTGCTCAACGTCACCTATCCCATCGTGAGGGACGAGTTCGACGCCTTCTGCGAGGGCAAGTCCCATGTGCTCGTGGTGGAGGAGGGCCAGCCTGATCATATCGAGCAACAGCTTGCCAGCTATCTTTACAGGGCGGGGCGCTCCGTCAAGCTGCATGGCAAGGACGTCCTGCCGATGGCGGGGGAATATACCGGGCAGATCATGCTGGATGGGCTGACGACATTTCTGAAAGAAGCGGCCCCGGCACTGTTGCCCGGCAATGTACGCGCTCCGAATGCCGAAGCGCCCGAGATACCCGATCTGTCCCAGACCGTGCCGATCCGCCCGCCGGGATTTTGTACCGGTTGCCCGGAACGACCGATCTTTGCCGGGATGAAGCTGGTCGAACAGGAATTGGGCAAGCATCAGATCACCGGCGACATCGGGTGCCATCTCTTTGCCTGCCTGCCCCCCTTCGAAATCGGCGGCTCCACCATGGGCTACGGGCTGGGCCCCGCCTCCAACGCGGCCTTCGACGGGGGCGGTGAACGGCGGGCCATTTCCATCCTCGGGGATGGCGGGTTCTGGCACAACGGGTTGTCTTCCTCCATCGGGAACATGGTGTTCAACAAGTCCGACAGTGTCGCAGTGATCGTCGACAATTATTATTCCGCCGCGACGGGCGGGCAGGATGTGCTGTCTTCGCGTGCCCAGAACGACAGCAAGAGCACGAACAACCCGATCCGAGCCGCGCTTGAAGGCGTGGGCGTCAAGTGGATCCGGCAGATCGACAACACATACGATGTAGGCCGGGTGCGGGATACGCTGAAAGAGGCGCTGACGACCGAATATGCCGGGCCGAAGGTGATCGTCATGTCCTCCGAATGCATGTTGAACCGGCAGCGGCGGGAAAAGCCGCAACGCGCCGCTGCAATTCGCGAGGGCAGGCGCGTCGATGTCCCCCGGTTCGGCGTAGACGCGGATGTGTGTACGGGGGATCACGCTTGCATCCGGCTGTCAGGATGCCCCTCGCTGTCGCTCAAAAAGTTGGACGATCCGCTGCGCGACGATCCCGTCGCCCATATCGACCAGACATGTGTGGGCTGTGGCAACTGCGGCGAAGTGGCGGATGCGGCGGTTCTGTGTCCTTCGTTCTATCGTGCGGATATCGTTCATAACCCGGGCCGATTCGAAATGTGGCGGGCGGGGATACGGATGAAGTTCATTCATTGGCTGCAAGCCCGGCGCGACAGGATCCGGCTGCGGATGGACAGCGCGGCATGAGACCCCCAGCGGCCCCGGGCGTCGGTTTGGACGGTATCATCAAACTCGCCGTCATGGCCGTGGGCGGACAGGGCGGTGGCGTACTGACAAGCTGGATTGAATCGGTGGCCCGCGCGCAGGGCTATGCCTGTCAGGCCACCAGCGTGGCCGGCGTGGCCCAGCGTACCGGGGCAACGATATATTACATCGAAATGGCCCCCGAAGGTTCACGCCAGCCGGTCTTTGCCCTCGCACCCGCAGCGGGGGACGTCGACATCCTGATCGCTTCGGAGATGATGGAAGTGGGCCGCGCCGTGTTGCGCGGCTTTGTCACGCCTGACCGCACAACCTTGATCGGCTCCACCCATCGCGCCCTTGCGGTGAGCGAGAAAGTGGTTCCGGGCGACGGGATCGCCAAGGCCGAAGAGGTCCGCGCCGCAGCAGAGGTGGCCGCGCAGCGACTGATCCTTGCAGACATGGACAGGCTCGCGGTGGAGCGCGGCTCGGTCATCTCGGCATCGCTTTTCGGCGCACTGGCGGGGTCTTCCGCGTTGCCGTTCTCTCGCGATGCCTTCGAGGATGCCATTCGCCGCAGTGGCAAGGGCGTCGAAGCCTCCCTTCGTGCCTTTGCAGCCGGACATGATGCCGCGACCGGAGCGGTTCCGGAGAAGGGTTGTATCGTGGCGACCGATCCTGAGCCTACGGCGGCGCGTCTTCCCGTGGAGGGTGATCACCTTGCCGTCGGCGAGGCGGATACCGACGGAATGATTGGCCCTGATGCGCTGCTATCCGACTGGCGGGCGCTGCGGGACCGTGCCGCTGTCTTCCCGGTGGAGGTGAGCGAAATGGCTCTGGCGGGGCTGCGCAAGGTCGTAAATTTTCAGGATTGCGCTTACGGCGGGCTCTACCTCGACCGGCTGGAACGGGTTCTCATCTGCGATGAGGAGGCGCGCGGCTGGAAGCTTTCGCTGAACGCGGCGAAATACATCGCCAATGCCATGGCCTATGACGATATCATCCGCGTGGCTGACCTGAAAACCCGCGCCCCCCGTCGAAGCAGGATCGAGCGCGAAATGGGCCTGGGCGACGATCAGGTGATGCAGGTCACCGAATACTTTCACCCCCGGGCCGAAGAAATTGCCGGACTGCTGCCCGCCCGTTGGGGAAGGCGGCTTGAGGCAAATCCACGCGCCATGGCGCGAACCGAGCGGTGGTTCGGGCGGGTGCGGCGGCTGCGCACGGATACCTTCCCCGCTTTCACGCTGCTGCATTTCCTCGGGGGGCTGAAGAAATACCGTTTGCGCACACGCCGTCACGAAGTTGAAACGCTGCATCTTCACGATTGGCTCGACCGCAGTCTGGCGCGTAGTGCATCCGACTACGATCTGGCGGTCGAGATGATCAAATGCCGACGTTTGATCAAAGGCTACTCCGATACCCATGCCCGGGGGCTTGCGAAGTTCGACACGGTGGTGAACGCCGTGGACCTCGTCGAAGGGCGGGAGGATGCCGCCCAGTGGATCGCTCGCCTTCGCGAAGCTGCACTACAGGACAGTGACGGCATTGCTCTGGAGGGGGCCTTGCGAACGGTACGAAGTTTTGCCGGTACCCCTGAAGCGCCGTAGGGTCGCTTTGCCAAAGGTCCCGCACGGGGTTATCCATGAAGCATAGATGGTTTATGCGATACTGGTTGTTCGGTGTGATTCGCAGTCATCGCGTGTGTGGCGATAAGCTTTGGTAATCATAGGTTGTAAATGATAGTATGTTGCATAAATATCACTAATGCATATATAGCACTCTTTATTTGACTCACCGCAAAACCTTGGTTCTTCCACTTCTACCGGTCGTGAACCGTTTCGAGATATTGGATTAACTGGAGAAGTAATTTCACAAAAATGCGATGGTCAAACACGCGCTTTAGATTACTTATTATCCACAAAGACAAGAATTGACGATGAAACCGACTGACATTCACGACCTTTCCCGGGCAAAGAAACGGGCCATTTTTCTGGCCGTCGATACCCTCCTTGTCCCCCTCTCACTTTATTGTGCCTTTGCGCTGCGATACGGGTCAGCCACCCCCTGGATACCGGTCGCCGATAGCTGGGTCCTGTTTCCCGTGCTCACCCTATGGGGGGCGGGGATCATTTGGGCGCTGCGCCTGCACAGGATCAAGCTCAACGCGTTTGACACTCATTCAATGTCGAACATCGGTCTTGCGGCGCTGCTGCTGGCTGTCAGCGCGATCTTGCTGAGCTATATGATGGACCTGTTTGCCCCCCGGTCCGTTCCCCTGCTGTCGGGTCTCTTCTTTTATATCTTCGCGATTTCGGCCCGGCTCGGCGGGCTGGCCTTGTTGCGTAACCTGGCTGAACGGGGCGGAGACCGAAAGCCGGTTGCGATCTACGGGGCGGGGGCTGCGGGCATTCAACTTGCTGCCGCGTTAAGGCAGGCAAGCGAAGCGCGACCGGTTTTCTTTATCGACGACAACCCCAATCTGCATGGTCTGATGGTCGCAGGTCTGCCGGTCCATGGGCCCGATAAACTGGCGAAACTCATCGACGCGCGGGGAATTCAGCAGATCCTTCTCGCGGTTCCGTCGATGCCGGTGGAGCGCCGCCACGAACTGATTTCAAAGCTCAAGGTTTATGATGTCGAAGTTCAGGTTCTGCCTTCCTACATCGAGATGATGTCAGGCAAAGGTCTCGTTCAGAGCCTGCGCACGGTTGCCCCGGATCAACTGCTGGGCCGCGACAAAGTTGCACTCGATACGCCTGAAATTGCCAAGACCTATGCGGGCCGCGTGGTGATGGTAACCGGGGCTGGGGGGGCTATCGGATCGGAGCTTTGCCGCCAATTGCTCAACTGCAATCCCGCCCGGATCATCCTGTTCGAGCAGGGTGAATTCCAGCTCTACTCGATCGATCAAGAATTGCAGGCCGAAGCAAAGTCCATGGGTATTCCCATTCATGCAAAGTTGGGGTCCATCACTAACAAAGAACGTGTGGCTGGCGTCATCGCGGAAGAAGAGGTGGACATCATTCTTCACGCAGCGGCTTATATACATCTGCCACTTGTCCAAGATAATGAGGTTGAGGTTGCGCGTAACAATGTCATCGGCACGCAGGTGGTGGCCGAAGCTGCCGCCGAGGCCAAGCTGGAACGGTTCATTCTGGTATCGACCGACAAGGCGGTGCGCCCCACCAACATCTTGGGCGCGACCAAGCGCATGGCCGAGCTGGTGGTACAAGATACCCAGACCCGCAACCGCACGACCAAATTCGCCATGGTCCGGTTTGGCAACGTGCTGGGTTCCTCCGGCTCGGTCCTGCCGCTATTCCAGCGACAGATCGCCCGTGGTGGCCCTGTCACCGTGACACATAAGGACTTGACGCGGTTTTTCATGACCATTCCCGAAGCGGCCCGTCTTGTGCTCTTGGCGGGGGCATATGCTACCGGCGGTGATGTTTTCGTGCTCCATATGGGCGAGCCGCAGAAGATCATCGACATCGCGCATCGCATGATCACGCTGTCCGGACTAAAGGTGAAAGACCCCGTCACCGGGGAGGGCGATATCGA
>NZ_LWGH01000329.1:0-6657 GCF_001635395.1 Sulfitobacter sp. HI0129
GGCCACGTGCTAGGTTCGGCCAAAGGAAAATCGAAAGGAACGGCATGCCCATCAAATATCTGCACACCATGGTCCGGGTGAAGGATCTGGAGAAATCCAAGGCCTTCTACGAATTGCTGGGCCTGAAGGAACGCCGCCGGATCGAGAACGAGCAGGGGCGCTTCACCCTGGTCTTCATGTGCCCCCCCGGGCAGGACGACGGCCACGCGGATGTCGAACTGACCTACAACTGGGACGGGGACGATGCCCTGCCCGACGACAGCCGGCATTTCGGCCATCTGGCCTATACCGTCGACGACATCTACGCCATGTGCGCGATGCTGCAGGACAACGGCGTCACCATCAACCGCCCCCCGCGGGACGGGCGCATGGCCTTTGTCCGCTCGCCCGACAATATCTCTGTCGAACTGCTGCAGGAAGGCGATGCGCAGGAGCCGAAAGAGCCATGGGCCAGCATGGAGAACACCGGCTCTTGGTAAGGCGTCTCGTCGCCCCGGCCCTTGCGGGGGCGGCGCTGCTGGCGGCGGCCTCGCCGCTGGCGGCGGCCGAATGCCGTCTGGCGCTGCTTCTGGCGCTGGATGTGTCAAGCTCGGTCGACGCGCAGGAGGACGCGCTGCAACGCGGCGGTATAGTCGCCGCCCTGACGGCGCCCGAGGTGGTGGATGCCTTTTTCGCCGCCGACCAGCCGGTCGCGCTGTCGGTCTATGAATGGTCGGGGCGCTACAATCAGGCGGTGGTGCTGGACTGGACGATGATCGACAGCCCCGCCGCACTGGTTTCCGCCGCCGAAACGGTCGCTGCCAGCAAACGCAGCCACAACGATTTTCCCACCGCCATGGGATACGCGCTGGGCTATGGCGCGAAACTGCTGGAACAGGCGCCGCGCTGCCTGCGCAAGACGCTGGACATGGCGGGCGACGGGCAGAACAACGAAGGCTTCGGCCCGGCGGCGGCCTACCGGGAGTTCGCTTTTGGGGATGTCACGGTGAACGGTCTGGTGGTCAATGCCGCCGACTACGAAGGCGAAGTGGGGCTGATTGCCTTTTACCGCGCCGAAGTGCTGCACGGGCCGGGGGCCTTTTTGCAGATTGCCGACGGGTTTGACGATTATGAACGCGCCATGCACGCCAAGCTGGTGCGCGAAGTGACGCCGCCCGCCATCGGTGCGCTGCCCCTGCCCCGCGCGGGCGGCTCCGCCGGATGACAGGCCGGGCGGGGCCTGCGGCCTGCGCGATGCTCGCGCTCTGGGCCGGTCTGGCACCGGGGGCTGCCGCATCCGCCTGCCGTCAGGCGCTGGCGCTGGGGCTCGATGTGTCGGGGTCGGTCGATGCGCGGGAATACCGGCTGCAGATCCACGGGGTGGCGGATGCGCTGTCCGACCCCCGGGTGCGGCAGGCGCTGCTGTCGATGCCGGAGACCCCGGTGCGGCTGCTGGTCTATGAATGGAGCGGGTCGGAGGATCAGGCCATCATTCTGCCCTGGACGGCGATCGATACCGCCCCCGCGCTGGATGCCGCCATCGAGACCCTGCGGGCGACACGGCGGCGCGAGGCCAGCCCCGGCACCGCGTTGGGGGTGGCGATGACGCGGGGGGCGGCCCTGCTGGCCACGCAGAATGATTGCTGGCGCCGCACGCTCGATCTGTCGGGTGACGGCAAATCCAACTTCGGCCCCCGCCCGCGTGACGTGAAGGACGCGTTGGTCGCGGCGGGGAATGTGACCATCAACGCGCTCGCCATCGGGGTGGACAACCCGGCCACGGGTGACATCAGGCAGGCGGAAATCGCGGAGCTTTCATCCTATTTCCGCGCCGAAGTCATCCTTGGCCCTGGGGCCTTCGTGCATACCGCGCTGGGGTTCGAGGATTACGCCCGCGCCCTTGCCGAAAAGCTGCTGCGCGAGCTTGACGGGATCGTCCTGTCCCGGCTGGATGCCGCGCCTCAGTAGATGTAGCGGATCTGGTCGGACCAGTAGCGTTCCATCCGTTTGAGCGCATGGGCGATATCCGTGATCCCGTCGCGCCCGAACATGCCGTTGCTTTCCAGCCCTTCCGCGTGGCGGGCAAAGAGGTTGGAGACGAGATCGCGGATCGCGCGCCCGCGCACCGTCAGCCGCACCCGCACGGAGCGGCGGTCGATCGCGCAGCGTTCGTGATGCATATAGCCCATTTCCACCAGCTTCTTGAGGTTGTAGCTGACGTTGCTGCCCTGATAATAGCCGCGGCTCTTGAGTTCGCCCGCCGTCACCTCGTTGTCGCCGATATTGAACAGCAGCAGCGCCTGAACGGCGTTGATCTCCAACACGCCGACACGCTCGAATTCATCCTTGATGACATCCAGCAGCAGCCGGTGCAGGCGTTCCACCAGCGAAAGCGCTTCCAGATAGCCGACCATGAAATCCCCTGGCTGGCCGGGCGGCGCGATATGGTCCTGTATACTCATTCCGTTCTCCGACGTTGACTGGCTGGAGCCAACCTGCGCGTCAAATCGGAATATTTCGTTAAACGCGCCGGGCATCGCGGCCCGGGGCTTAACCGTCGCACGAGGGGGCGCGACGGCGTATGCGTCAACCGCCGGGCAGCCCTGCGCGGATGTCGCCGATCAGCGCGGCGTGGCGGGCGGGCGGCGCCGCCTGCCCGCTGACCCACTGGTAGAGATCGTGGTCGTTTTCTTCCAGCAGCGCGTCGTAGCCATCGAGGCCCGCGTCGTCCATCCCGGCCAGCCGCGCCTCCGCATAGGCCGACAGGATCAGGTCCATCTCTTTTATGCCGCGCCGCATGGAGCGCATGCGCAGCCGCTTGACGCGGTCGGGCCGCGTTTCAGCCATGGACCTGATCGCTCAGGGCGCGGCGCAGGCGCTTTTCCAGACGGCCGAGGTTTTCGGCCCGCTTCAGCAAGTCGCTGCGCAGGCTGCGCATCTCGGTCAGGATGTCGTTGATGTCCTCGGGCATGCTCTGACGGTCTTCGGGGGCGCCGATGCCTTCGCCCTCGCCGTTGATCAGCCACATCATCGAGACATTGAGCAGACCGGCCAGCATGGACAGGCGGTTCGCGCGCGGTTCGGAATGGTCGTCTTCCCATCCGCGCAGCGTGCTCTGGCGCACGCCGAGGCGACGGGCGAGTTCCGCCTGGCTCAGGCCCGCCTGCTCTCTCGCGGCGGAAACCCTGTCGCCGAATGTCGCGGCGTCGGGGCCGTACCAGTCAATCTCGTCGTTCATCGCACTTCTCCTTCTGTGGGGTTGGCGCTTGATCGGGCCATGCGCCCCCCCTATGAGTAGGCTCGCATCTTTACCGAACCAGAGGCCGAAATGGAACTGCTCTCCGCGACACTTGACCGCGTCAAACCGTCCCCCACGATCGCGGTGACGACGAAGGCCGCCGAACTCAAGGCGGCGGGGCGCGATGTCATCGGCCTCGGCGCGGGGGAGCCGGACTTCGACACGCCCGACAACATCAAGGAAGCGGGCATCGCCGCGATCCGGGCGGGCAAGACGAAATATACCGCCGTCGACGGCATTCCGGAGCTGAAGCAGGCCATCTGCGACAAGTTCCGCCGGGACAACGGGCTGAGCTACACCCCGGCGCAGGTCAGCGTCGGCACGGGGGGCAAACAGGTGCTCTACAACGCGCTGATGGCCACGCTGAACCCCGGCGAGGAGGTCGTGATCCCCGCGCCCTACTGGGTCAGCTATCCCGACATGGTGCTGCTGGCCGGGGGCGAGCCCGTCATCGCGCCCGCCACGCTCGAGACCGATTTCAAACTGTCGCCCGAGGCGCTGGAGGCCGCGATCACGCCGCGCACCAAGTGGTTCATCTTCAACTCGCCGTCCAACCCCACCGGCGCGGGATATACCCGCGACGAGCTGAAGGCGCTGACGGATGTGCTGATGCGCCATCCGCATGTCTGGGTCATGTCGGACGATATGTACGAACACCTCGCCTACGACGATTTCACCTTCTGCACCCCGGCTGAAGTGGAGCCGGCGCTCTATGACCGAACGCTGACGGTCAACGGTGTCTCCAAGGCCCATGCCATGACCGGCTGGCGCATCGGCTATGCCGCGGGGCCGGAAAAGCTGATCGGCGCGATGCGCAAGATCCAGTCCCAGAGCACATCCAACCCCTGCACCATCAGCCAGTGGGCGGCGGTCGAGGCGCTGAGCGGGCCGCAGGATTACATCGCCCCCAACAACGAGATGTTCGCGCGCCGCCGGGACCTCGTGGTCGCGATGCTGAACGAGATCGAGGGCGTGACCTGCCCAAAGCCCGAGGGGGCGTTCTATGTCTATCCCTCCATCGCGGGGTTGATCGGCAAGACCTCAAAGGGCGGTGCCGAGATCACCGACGATCAAGCCTTTGCCACCGCCTTGCTGGAGGAGACCGGCGTTGCCGTCGTCTTCGGCGCGGCCTTTGGCGTATCGCCCAACTTCCGCGTCAGCTACGCCACCTCGGACGATGTGCTGAAGGAAGCCTGCGCCCGTATCCAGAACTTCTGCGCGGGTCTCACGTGACCCGGCGGCGGGGACCGGGCTGATGGCGGGGGAACTGCCGGAATATTATTTCCGCGTGCGCGAGAACGGCGCCGCCGTCTTCCGCGTGGATACCGAGAACCGCAACCGCCGGATCGAGATGGACCAGATCGCCGTGGTCAACATCCGCAACGGCGAGATCAAGCCCCACGGCGAGCGCACCCTGTCGGACGCCGATCTGGACCGGATCCGGGGCTGGATGGAAGAACGCGCTCGCCTGCTGGCCCTGCGCGACATCGACGACATTCACCGCGCTGTGGATTACCTGAACCTGACCACGCAATGGGTGCAGTCGAAGGCCACCGACGAACAGCTCGACGCGGTGACCAACGATCTGCTGCTGGCGATGCACGATTTGCGCAGCACGCTGGTGCGCAAGAAGGCCGACAGGGTGTTGAAAGACTGACTGCGTGATCGGCACGCCATCGTCAGGGCGGCGCGGGCGGCTGGACCCGAGGGGGCTGTCTGCCCCCTCGGACACCCCCGAAAGTATTTCGAATCATGAGAAGAGGCCGGTTCAGACCGCTTCGGCGATGCGGCGGATCGAGACGCCCCAGAAGCGCGCGTTGAGCAGGATCGCGGCGGTGCCCAGCCCCAGCACCAGCCCCGCCCAGACGCCCACGCCGCCAAAGCCCAGCGTGAAGCCCAGCAGGTAGGAAAAGGGCACCCCGATGATCCAGTAGCTGATGGCGGCGAAGATCATGGGGATCTGCGCATCCTGCACCCCGCGCAGGAGGCCCAGCGCGATCACCTGCGCCCCGTCCACCAGCTGAAAGAGCGCCGCGATGGCCAGCAGTGCCACTCCGACGGCGAGGATCTCGGCCCGGGCCGGTTCCCCGTCGCGCATGAAGAGCCCGATCAACGGTTCGGGCCATATCAGGAAGACGGCGATGGTCAGCCCCGCCAGCAGCAGGGAGATCAGCATGGCCATCACCGCGCCCCGGGCCATATGCTGGGTGTCGCCTTGCCCGAAGGCATTGCCCGCCCGGATCGTCGCCACGTTGCTGAGGCCAAGGTGCACCATGAACGTGATGCCCGCCAGTTGCACCGCGATGCCATGGGCCGCCAGCGGCACCGTGCCCAGCCAGCCCATCATCACCGCCGAAGCGGCGAAGAGGCCGACTTCGCAGAGCGTGGTGAGGCCAATGGGCCAGCCCAGCGCGAAGACCCGGCCCAGCATCTGCGCATCGCCGCGCCAGAGGCGAACGAAGATGCCATGGTGCGGCATCTTCAGCAGCACGTAGAGGACGACGCCCAGCAGTGAAACGCCATGCGTGAAAAGCGACGCGATGGCGGCGCCCGTCACGCCCAGCTCCGGCGCGCCCCAGTTGCCGAAGATCACCGCGTAGTTCACCAATCCGTTCACCACTGCCGCCAGCACGGTGATCCAGAGCACGACCTGCGTGCGTTCCAGCGCCGCCAGATAGGATTTCAGCACCATGGTCAGCAGCGCGGGCAATATCCCCCAGCCCGCCACCGCGAGGTAGCCGCCCGCCAGTTCGGCCAGATCGTCGCCCTGCCCCAGCAGACGCAGGACCGGTTCGGCCCAGATGAAGGCGGGCATCACCAGCACGGCAAATCCGGTGGACAGCCAGAGCCCCATCCGCGTGGCGCGGCGCAGGCCCTGTTCGTCCTGCGAGGCCGCGAAGGACGCGACCATGGGCATCACCGCAAGGGCAAAGCCGGAGCCGAAGATGAAGAGGACGAAGAAATAGGTGGCCGCGAGGGTGACGGCGGCCAGCGCCTCCACCCCGTACCAGCCCAGCATCACGGTATCGGTCACCCCGATCGCCATCTGCCCGAGGTGCCCGCCGATGAGCGGCAGCCCCAGCAGGGTAATGGCCTTGGCATGTTCCGCGTATGACATCTGCTTGCGCATGCAACTCTCCTATGCCGCCGCCGCCCGGAGGGGAAGAGGGCAAGCGGCGGGGCGCGCTCTCTGCCTTCGCCTTGCTCTCCTCCGATTCTGGGGTCACAGTCCCCCGGACCTGAGGAGAGGCCATGCCCGCGACCGCAACCCCCATCCATCTCACCCGGCCCGATGCGCCCGCCCTTGCCCGACGGGGGGACAGACCCGTGGGCGTCGCAACGGCAGAGGCGGCACTGGCGAGCGGGCGCCGCCTGACGGT
>NZ_LWGH01000330.1:0-3274 GCF_001635395.1 Sulfitobacter sp. HI0129
CAGGCACAGGAACCATTCCTCCCACCTCGGGTTCCTGAACAGACCGTACCGGACAGGAGAACAAGATGCGCACCACTCTCAACATCAACGGAACGGAGCATCAGATAGATGCCGATCCCCGCACCACGCTGCTGGATGCTCTGCGAAACCACCTCGGGCTGACGGGCTCCAAGAAGGGGTGCGATCACGGCCAGTGCGGCGCCTGCACGGTTATCGTGGACGGGCGGCGGATCAACTCCTGCCTCACGCTCGCCTGCATGATGGACGGGGCGGAAATCACCACCATCGAAGGGCTGGGCACCCCGTCCGATCTTTCCCCGCTGCAGGATGCCTTCGTGCGTCACGATGGCTACCAATGCGGCTATTGCACCCCCGGCCAGATATGTTCGGCCACCGCCATGCTGGAGGAGGCCCGCGCTGGATGGCCCAGCGTGGTGACGGAGGATCTGACCGCCACGGCGGAGCTGACCGACAGCGAGATCGCCGAGCGGATGTCGGGCAACCTGTGTCGCTGTGCCGCCTACCCCAATATCGTCGATGCGATCCGCGAAGTCTCGGGCCGCGAGACCTCCGGCAACAAGGAGGCCGCGGAATGACCCCATTCGATTACACACGCGCTGCGGACGTCTCCGACGCGGTCGGCAACCCGCGCTTCATCGCCGGCGGCACCAACCTGCTGGACCTCATGAAGCTGGGGGTGGAGCGGCCTGAACGGCTCACCGATATCACCCGGCTCGACCTGCGCGGGATCGAGGATCACGAAGGCGGGCTGCGCATCGGCGCGCTCGTCTCCAACGCCGATCTGGCCGCCGATGCCCGGGTGCGCCGGGAGTATCCGGTGCTGTCCCGCGCGTTGCTGTCGGGGGCCAGCGGGCAGTTGCGCAACATGGCCACCACCGGGGGCAACCTGCTGCAACGCACGCGCTGCTATTACTTTCAGGACATCGATTCCCCCTGCAACAAGCGCGAGCCGGGCTCGGGCTGCAGTGCCATCGGCGGGGCCACGCGGCTGCACGCCATCCTCGGCGCCAGCGAAGAGTGTATCGCCACCCATCCCAGCGACATGGCGGTCGCCATGCAGGCCCTCGGAGCCGTGGTGGAGGTCGAAGGCCCCGAAGGCGCGCGCAGCATCCCGCTGTCGGAATTCTACCTGCTGCCCGGGGACCGGCCCGACCGGGAAACCGTGCTGGAACCCGGTGACCTCATCACCGCCGTCACCCTGCCCCCGCCGCCTCCGGGGCGGCAGACCTACCGCAAGGTGCGCGACCGGGCGTCCTATGCCTTTGCCCTCACCTCGGTCGCCGGAATCGTGAACTGCGACGGCGGAAAGATCACCGATGCCGCACTGGCCTTCGGCGGCGTCGCCCCCCGCCCCTGGCGCGACGCGGGCGTTGAAAAGGCCCTGATCGGCCAGAACGCCACCCGCGAAAGCTTCGATGCCGCCGCCGACGTCCTGCTGCGGGATGCTGAGGGCCATGGTGGCAACGATTTCAAGATACCGCTGCTGCGGCGCACCTTCCGTGCCGTGCTGTCCGAACTCTGCGAGGTATGAGCCGATGAATGTACATCACAAGATGGATGAAGCCGACCGCCGCAACCGGCTCGATGACATGGCACAGGGCGTTCTGTCCACGCCGATGGACCGCCCCGAGGGGCCGCTCAAGGTTTCCGGCACCGCGCCCTACGCGCATGAGGCACAGCCCGAAGGCATGCTGCACGGCTGTTTCGTGCGCGCGCCGCGCCTCGGTCAGGTGACGTCGATGAACGCCGACAAGGCACTGGCGATGGAGGGGGTGCATACCGTCCTGCACGCTGACAAACTGCTGCGCAATCCCTGTCAGGGCACGGCGAACGAAGCGCCCGTTCAGGGCGTGCGCGACGTCCACTACGTGGGCCAGCCCATCGCCCTCGCGGTGGCCGACAGTTTCGAGGCCGCCCGCGCCGCCGCACAGGCCGTCACGTTCGAAATCACGGATGCGGACCGCAATCCTGTCACCCCGCAGGATTACGAAACCCCCGAGGACAAGCAAAGCGCACAGGGCGATCTGGACAAGGCCATGCGCGACGCCGCTGTTACGGTGGATCAAACCTATTCCACCCCGCCGCATAATTCCGCCGCGATGGAACCCCATGCTTCCATCGCGCAATGGGACGGCGACAGGCTGACCCTGCGGGGCGCCTACCAGATGCTGAAATACAACCGCAACGAACTGGCGGATTCGCTGGGGATCGACCCGAAGAAGCTGCGCATCCTTTCGCCTTACGTGGGCGGCGGCTTCGGCTCCAAACTGGGCATCGCGCAGGAGGCGGTCGGCGCGGCACTGGCGGCCAGGGAACTCGGCCGCCCGGTCGGCATCGCCATGACCCGTCAGCAGGTGTTCGAGGCCACCATGCGCCGGTCCGAAACCCGCCAGCGCATCCGGCTCGCCGCCGATGCGGAGGGTCGGCTGAGCGGGATCGGCCATGACGCATGGGTGTCGAACCTGCCTGACGAAACCTTTTCCGAACCGGTCACCCAGGCCACGCCCTTTACCTACCGGGGCGCGCATCGCCACATCGGCCACCATATTGCGCGGGTCAGCCGCACCTGTGCGGGATCGGTCCGCGCGCCGGGCGAAGCGGTGGGCATCACTTGTTTCGAAATCGCGATGGATGAACTGGCCCATGCCGCCGGGATCGACCCGGTCGAGCTGCGCAAGCGCAACATTCCCGAAGAGGACCCGACGACGGGCAAGCCCTATTCGTCCAACATGCTGGCCAAGGCGCTGGACGCGGGCGCACAAACCTTCGGCTGGGATGCGACCTGCCCCGCCCCCGGCAGCCGCCGCGAAGGCGAATGGCTCATCGGTCAGGGCATGGCCTCCGCCGTGCGCGTCAATATCCTGATGGGCTCCAAGGCGCGGGTTACGCTCGATCCCGATGGCAGTGCCGTGGTCGAAACGGACATGACGGACATCGGCACCGGCAGCTACGCGATCCTCACCCAGCTTACGGCGGAAATGCTCGGCCTGCGCCCCGATCAGGTCGATGTACGCCTCGGCGATACCGACAACCCGCCCGCCTCCGGCTCCGGCGGCTCATGGGGCGCATCCTCCGCTGGGTCTTCCGTTTTTCTGGCCTGTCAGGGCATCCGGTCGCGGATTGCCGAACAGCTGGGCACCAGCGAAGAGCAACTGACGCTGAAGGACGGTCAGGCCATCGCCGACAACCGCAGCACGCCGCTCGGCGACCTGCTGAACGAACCGCTCGAAAGCTTGGGCGAGATCGAGGCCGG
>NZ_LWGH01000331.1:0-8550 GCF_001635395.1 Sulfitobacter sp. HI0129
CACCAGATCGTGCAGCTCGTCCACCTTGCCGCGCCGGTCCGGTTCGGACATGGCGCGCCGTTCGATCAGGACGTTGAGGTTGCCGCCCGCGCAGAAAAAATCCCCTTCGGAGGTCAGGATGGCGGCCCTGATACGCGGCTCCTGCGCCAATGCCACGGCTTCGTGGATGGCCGCGTATAACTCCGGTGAAAGGGCACCGCGCTTGGCGGTATTGCCATTCCAGACGATGACGCGGTCGCCCTTGTCCTCGATGCGCGCACTCATGATGCCAACCGCTCCTGCGGGACCCGCTTGAAGACGCCCGTCGACGTGGCGATCAGGGTGCCTGTTTCGTGCCGCAACTCCGCGGTGATATAGAGCAGGCTGCGCCCGCCCCCTGTCACCGTGCCTTTGGCGCAGACCCAGCCGGGCAAGCCCGGGGCAAGGAATTGCGTCGTCATGGAGATCGTCAGGAAGGGCGCCGTGCCGCTATTGTCCACCGTCAGCGATCCTGTCGTGCCCGACGCATTGTCGAGCAGCGCCGTCGTGATACCCCCGTGCAGAACGTCATGCCGGTTCAGATGCTGCGGGCCGAGGTCCAGCCAGCAGCGTCCGTGGGTCGGGTCCGACACGTCGACCACGTAGCCGATCAGGGTCTGCGTGCCGGTCTCGTCCCGGATCAGGTGGCGTTCATCAGGCAGCGGCGAAGTCAATGAAGCGCTCCAGATGATGGTCCGTATCGCCGAAGCGGTGGTCCGCCATGACGATACGCTTGGCGATATGCGCCAACTCGTATTCCTGCGTCATGGCGATGCCGCCATGCATCTGGATGCTGTCTTCGGCCACCAGCCTGCCCGCGCGCCCCATCAGGTTCTTCGTGGCTGAGACATGGCGTTCGCGGCTGGCACGATCATCTTCCAGATGACCCGCTGCAAGGATCACGGCAGAGCGCGCCTGCTCCATCTCGATCAACAGATCGGCCATGCGATGCGCCAGCGCCTGGAACGTCCCGATGGGCCGCCCGAACTGCTTGCGCGTACCAAGATAGTCGCGGGTCAGATCGCAGGCGGTTTCCATCGCGCCCAGCGTTTCGGCGCAAAGCGCCACATTGGCCGTGGCGATCCGCGCCTCGATGGCAGGCAGCGCCTTTCCGGCCTCCCCCAGGCGGGCGGAGGCGGGCACCGTCACATCATCGAGCGTTACTTCCGCCGCGCGCCCACCTGCGAGCAGGGCATAGCCCTGAAGGGTAATGCCCTTGGTATCCGCGGGAACGAGGAACAGCGAAATGCCCGCGTCATCGCCCGGCTCGCCGCTTTCGCGCGCCGATACGACCAGTATGTCCGCCGCCTCTGCGTTGATGACCACGGCCTTGCGCCCGTTGAGCACGATGTCGTCGCCTTCGGCCTTCGCCGTAGTGGCGACCCGGTTGAGGTCATAGCGGCTGGCCGGTTCGCCATGGGCGAAGGCCAGTTGCAGCCCGCCGCCGATGATCTCCTCGACATGAGCCTGCTGATCTTCGTTACCCAGATCCGCGATGAGACCCCCGGCAAGGATCGCGGTATCCATGAAGGGTTCGACCACGCCTGCGCGGCCCAATTCTTCGAACACCACTGCGATGTCGAAGCCCTTGCCGCCAAAACCGCCCTGTTCTTCGGTGAAGAGTGCGCCGATGACGCCCAGCTCGGCAAGGCCGGTCCAGATTTCGGTCGACATGCCCGCGTCGCTTTCGAGGATCTTGTTGCGGGTCGCCGTGTCATACTTGTCGCGCAGGAACCGCCGAAGGCTGTCCTGCAGCATTTGCCGCTCTTCTGTCAGGTCAAAGTTCATTTGCCACCTCCCAGCATGGTTTTCGCGATGATCCCGCGCTGGATCTCGTTGGAGCCGCCGAAGATCGACAGCTTGCGGTTGTTGAAATATTGCGCCGCGACCGGGCCCGCGTTGAGCGGGTCGGGCAGTGCAAGGTTGGACCCTTCCACCGCTTCGGAGGCGAAGGGCATCGCGTAGACACCGGCAGCCCGCCGGGCGAGGTCGTTGATCTCCTGCCGGATGATCGTGCCCTTGACCTTCAGCATGGAACTCTCCACGCCCGGTGCGGTGCCGGCGGCGGCCTTGGACACGATGCGCAGGTTGGTCGTGCTCATCGCCATCAGGTCGATCTCCACCCGTGCCACGCGGGCCGCGAAATGGGGGTTCTCGATCAACGGCTTGCCACCCGCCATTTCGGACTTTGCCAGCCGTTTGACCGCCGACAGGCCCGCCTGCGAAAACCCGACACCGGCGATGTTCGTGCGTTCATGGGTCAGCAGGTACTTGGCATAGGTCCAGCCCTTGTTCTCCTCCCCCACGAGGTTCTCGACCGGGACCTTCACATCCGTGAACCAGACTTCGTTCACCTCGGCCCCGCCGTCGAGCAGGACGATGGGCCGCACCTCGACCCCGGGGGTGTCCATGTCGATCAGCAGGAAGGAGATGCCCTCCTGCTGCTTCACGTCCTTGTCCGTCCGGACGAGGCAGAAGATCATGTTGGCGTGCTGGCCCAGTGTCGTCCATGTCTTCTGACCGTTGACGATGTAATGATCGCCATCGCGCACCGCGGTTGTCTTGAGCGAGGCGAGGTCCGAACCGGCACCCGGTTCGGAATAGCCCTGACACCACCAGTCTTCACCAGACAGAATGCGCGGCAGCCAATAGTCCTGCTGTTCCTTGGAGCCGAACTTCTGCAGCACGGGCGCCAGCATCGACAGACCAAAGGGCACGATGCGCGGCGCGTGGGCGGCGGCGGCCTCTTCCTCGAAGATATGACGCTGGACGGCGTTCCACTCGGCGCCGCCGAATTCTTTCGGCCAGTTAGGGGCCAGCCAGCCCTTTTCGTTCAGGATCGCGTGCCAGCGTTCCTGACCTTCCTTGCCCAGTTCCTCGCCCTTACGGATCTTTTCGGACAACTCCTTGGGGAGTTTTTCGTCCAGAAAGGCACGGACTTCCTCGCGGAAGGCGCGTTCTTCATCGGAATAGCTCAGGTCCATGTTTCGTTTCCTTCCTCGTGTTGGGGGGTGGGCCGGGCGCTCATGCGGCGGCGGCCTTGTTGAGGTCTTCGAAATTGCGGTCTTCGGCGACGAGCCGTTCGAGCAGAGGCGCGGGTTTCCAGAACCACGCGTCGTCCTGCGCGTATTCGCGGATATCGGCGAGTACGTTGTCCAGACCCTGCAGGTCGGCCCATTTCATCGGCCCGCCCCAGTAGCGCGGGAAGCCGTAACCGAAAAGCAGCGTCATATCGATGTCGAGCGGGCGGCGTGCGATGCCTTCTTCCAGCACCTTGGCGGATTCATTCACCATCGCGCACATGTAGCGGCGCACGATCTCGGCGTCGGTGAAGTCGCGCGGGGTGATGCCGCGTTCCTTCTGCTCTTCCTCGATCAGGCGGGTAATCTCGGGGTTCGGCGTGCCGCCGCGCTGGCCCTTTTCATAGATGTAATAACCCTGCCCCGTCTTCTGGCCGAAGTGTCCCTGTTCGCAAAGCCTGTCGATATAGGTGGGTACCCGTTCTTCGGGGTGGCGGGTCGGCGCCTTGCGCTTGCGGGTCGCCCAGCCGATATCCAATCCGGCAAGGTCGGCCACCGCGAAGGGCCCCATGGCGAAGCCAAAATCCGTCAGCGCCTTGTCGATCTGATAGGGCGAGGCCCCTTCCAGCACCATGTGATCCGCCGCCGTGCGGTAGACCGCGAGAATGCGGTTGCCGATAAAGCCGTCGCAGACGCCGGCCCGGACCGAGGTCTTGCCCAGCATCTTGCCGAGCGCGAAGCCCGTGGCGACAACCTCCGGTGCGGTCTTGTCGGCGACCACGACCTCCAGCAGTTTCATCACATGCGCGGGCGAGAAGAAATGCAGCCCGATCACGTCTTCGGGCCGCGACGTGCTGGCGGCGATTTCGTTGATGTCGAGATAGGATGTGTTGCTCGCCAGAACGGCACCCTTCTTGCAGACCGCGTCCAGCTTGCCAAAGACCTCTTTCTTGACGCCCATGTCCTCGAAGACCGCTTCGACCACGAGATCGACCGAGGCGAGACTGTCGTAGTTCTCCGAAACTTCGAGCGCGGTGGTCGTGAGAGCCTGAAATTTCATTTCGGTGATTTTGCCCCGCTTCAGGGCGCCCTGAAGGTTGCCGGCGATCCGGTCGCGGGCGGCCTTCGCGGCCTCATCCGACATTTCGATCAGCACCACGTTCAAGCCCGCCAAGAGGGCCGCCGTCGCGATGCCCGCGCCCATGGTCCCGCCGCCGATCACGCCGATGGATTGCAGTGCGCGCGGCTCCACGCCCTTCAGCTCGGGCAGGTTGCTCACGGCGCGCTCTGAGAAGAACGCATGGATCATGCCCTGACGCTGGTCGGTCTGCATCAGTTCCATGAAGATGTCGCGCTCGGCTTTCATGCCTTCCTGGAAGGGCAGTTCGACGCTTGCCTGCACGGCACGGACGGCCTTGGCCGGGCTGATCTGCCCCCGGCCCTTCTTCAGCACCGTATCGTAGGTGCCGTCCCAGTCGATGGGCTCCGCCGCCGGCATTGCGCTGACAGGCCGGCGCAACGCGCCTTCTTCCAGCAGGTGGCGCGCATAGGAAAGGCCCACTTCCTCAGGGTCGCCTTCGGCGATCTTGTCGATGATGCCAAGGCTCTGGGCCTCGGACGCCTTCACGTGACGGCCGGAGGTGATGACCTCGATCGCCGCTTCCGCGCCCGTCAAACGTGGCAGACGCTGAGTGCCACCCGCCCCGGGAATGAGACCAAGGTGCACTTCGGGCAGACCCAACCGGGCCGAGGGTTGCGCGACGCGGTAGTGCGTCGACAGCGCGACCTCCAGCCCGCCGCCCAGCGAAACGCCGTGCATCGATGCCACCACCAACAGCGGGGAGGCTTCGATCCGTGCGCAGAGATCGGGCAGATGCGGCTCTTTCGGCGGTTTGCCGAATTCGGTGATATCGGCCCCGGCGATAAACGCGCGCCCGTCGCCTACGATCACGACCGCCTTCACGCCCTCTTCGGATTCGGCGCGGTCCATCCCGTCCTGAAGGCCCTGCCGGACGGCCTGGCTCAGCGCGTTGACGGGCGGGTTCTGGATCCGCAGCACGGCCACATCGGCATGTCGGGTATAGGCAACCTTGTCGCTCATTTCATTCTCCTCTGTCTCAGCCGCGGCGGGTCAGCGCCGCTGGATGTCCGGTACGCTGCTCCAATCCGCGAACGGTGTCGCGCAGGGCGGGGCCGACCTCTTCCCGGGCGCGGGTGTCAGTCAGATCAGTAGGCAAGGCGCCGCAGGTAAAGGCAACCGGCTCGCCGAATTCATTGGCGAAATAAGGCACACTTACCGCATTGACGCTGCGTGCATAACGGGTGGGCGGCGGTGCGATGGTAAAGCCCTGCCCGATAAGCTGGTCGTAGCCGTCCTGCCTGAATTGCGTCAGTTCCGAATCGGGATCGAGTGCGGCAAAGCGTTCTTCGCCCATGGTCGCCAGAACCGCCTGCCCCGAGGACGACCCGAAAATCGGAATGCGGTGCCCCGGTTCAAGCCAGATGGTCGCGACGCCCCCTGGCCGCCAAGTCTTGGCAAGCAGCATGCGGTCGCCATCCCGCACGGCGATGAGCGCGAGCGTTCCGGTCGCATCGGCGAGCTTCTGCATCGCTTCCGATGCCAGATCGACAAACCCGATAGACAGCGACGCGACCGAACCCAGCGCCACCGCTGACGGTCCGAGGCGGAAGCGGTCATTGCGCGTCCCGTGGCTGAGGTAGCCCAATTCGCAAAGCGTATAGGTCAGCCGCGACACCGTGGGTTTGGGCAGGCCCGTGCGTTCGGCGATCTCGGCGTGGGTCAGCCCATTGTCGCTGGCCCGAAAGGCACGCAAAATGCCCAAGCCCCGCGCCAGCGTATTGGCGAACTTGCGATCCGAAACCTGATCGTTCATCGGGCCGCCATCGGTATCAGGAGCGATATCGCCGGGAAGGACATGATCAGGACGAGCACGATGATATCGATGCTCAGGAAGCGCGTGATGCCAGCAAAGATCTTGTCGATCGGGGCTTCCTTGCCCACCACGTTGGCGATGACGAAGACGTTGAGCCCCACGGGCGGCGTGATCAGCCCGATTTCCAGCAGCTTGATGACCACGACCCCGAACCAGATGAGGTTCAGCCCGTAGCTTTCCACCAGCGGGATCATCAGCGGCAGAGTGAGCACCATGATCCCGATGGGATCGAGGAACATGCCGAGCAGCAGGTAGATCACCGCGATGCAAAGCATCAGCACCACCAGCGAAAGCTGCGCATCAGATACCCAGCCCACGATCACATTGGCCACGCCGGTCAGCGCCACGAAGGCCACAAAGATCTTGGCCGCGGCGGCAATCAGGAAGATGGCCGAGGTCTGGATGCAGGTTTCCTTCACCGCGTCCCACAACCCGCCCAGGGTCAGCTTGCGCTGCACAAAGCCGATGATCGCCGCCGACACCACGCAGACGGCGGCAGCTTCTGTTGCGGTGAAGATACCGCCGTAGATGCCCCCGATGATCAGGATGAAAAGCAGCACGGCGGGCCAGCTTTCCCATGCCGCGCGGAAGCGTTCCGAGCTGGAATAGCGCTGATCCGTCGAGGGCGCGATTTCCGGCGTCCGCCAGACCCAGACCGCGATCACGAAGATGAACCCCGCCAGCGTCAGCAGACCCGGCAGAACCCCCGCCAGGAACAGAGAGGAGATGGAGGTTTCGGTGAAGATCCCGTAGATGATGAAGAGGACCGAAGGCGGGATGAGCGAGCCCAGCGTGCCGCCCGCCGCGACCGATGCCGTCGCGAGGCGCGGATCGTAACCCATACGCAGCATCTCGGGTGTGCAGATCTTGCCCATGGTCGACGCGCAGGCGATGGACGATCCGGTGATCGCCGAAAAGCCGCCGCAGCCCATGACGGAGGCCATCGCGACCCCGCCGGGCAGGCGCGTCAGCCAGACCTTGGCGGCGTGATAGATCTTGGTGGTGATGTCGGCCTTGTAGGCGATGTGACCCAGCGCCACGAAAAGCGGGATCATCGACAGATCGTAGGAATGGATGAGGTCGAAGGAGTTCGAAAACACCATCGAAGTCGTCGCCTTGATCGCGCGCTCCGGCATGAACGTGCCGGTGCGGAAGGCAAAGATGAAAAAGGTCGCGACGGTGGCGACGGAAGCCAGCGTAAAGGCGATCGGCACCCGCATCGCCAGCATGAAGAGAACCGCGCCAAAGGCGATCAGCCCGATGGTCGAAGCATCCATCAACCGTTCTCCCCTTCGGTCAGCAGGTCACCTGCATGTTGTTGTTCGTCCGACACGACGCCGCCCGCCAGAATGGTGCGGGTATCGCGCCACGCCAGTTCTGCGAGCCGCAGGAATGTGGCGATGATGCCAACGAGGAAGAGCAGCCTGCCCGGCCATTTCGGCAGGTTCAGGTCACCGTAGAAAAAGCTGCCCTTTTCGACAGCCCCGATCAGCTCGCGCCCCCCCGAGTAAATCAGCGGCGCAAGCGCAATAAGCCCGATGACGGAGCCGGTCACGATGAGCCATGACCGGAACCGTGGGCCGAAGCGGTCGGATACGAAGGCCACGCTCACATGGGCGCGCGCGGCCGTCGCGGCGGCAAGGGGCAGGACGATGGCGGCGACCATGAGTTCGCGCACCATCGTGACGCTGTCGGGCACCTGGCCCGCAAAGACAGCGCGGGCCACGACGTTGGTGGTGATCAGGACACCCAGCAGGATGACCGCAAGCGCGCCCAGTCCCAGCAGGATTTTCTCAAGTGGCACCAACATCGGCCCGCCCCCTCTTTGTACTACGATCAGTTGCTCGGCTGTTCCCAGGGATAGCCCTCGGCGTCGCGCACCTCGGTGTACTTGGTGATGAGCGACTGGTACTCGGCCAGCAGTTCCTCACCGGGCAGGCCCGCGGCATTCGCCGTCTCGACCCATTCGTCGAGGAACTTCTTGCCTGCTTCAACCAGCTTCGCGCGCTCTTCCGCGGGCAGTTCGATCACTTCGACGCCCTGCTCCTTCATCGACGCGATGGCCTTGTCGTTCGCTTCGTTGATCATGCGGCCGAATTCGTCCGCCATGTCAGAACCGACCTGACCGATCAGCTCCTGCTGTTCGGCGCTCAGGCTGTCGTAGGTGTCCTTGTTCATGAAGATACCCAGACCACCGACCTGACCCCAGTCTAGGATGGTGTAGTTGTCCATCACCTCGGCCTGCTTCAGCGCTGCAACCGCGTAGCTGTAGCCCTGCGAGCAGTCGATCAGGCCCGTATCCAGACCCTGATAGGCGTCATAGATGGACATGTTGACCATATTGGCGCCGTTCTCGCCAAAGACCTTGCCGTATGCGCCAACGCCGCGCACTTTCTTGCCGGAGATATCGTCGACGGTGCGGATCGGCTCGCCCTTGCAGCCGATGTTGACCTGGCTGGTGGTCCAGCTGCCGACGTAGACGAGGTTCTTGTCCGCCAGATCGGCCTGAATTTCGGGGCTGTTGCGCATCAATTCGTCGGTGGCGCGCATCCCGACCC
>NZ_LWGH01000332.1:0-22401 GCF_001635395.1 Sulfitobacter sp. HI0129
CCGACCTTCGGCGGCTGCGCATTTCCTCCATCGACTCGATCGAGGTGGACGAGAACCTGATGCAGGCCATCGCGACGGAACCGCGCCTGATGCCCCACCTGCATCTCAGCCTGCAGCATGGCGACGACATGATCCTGAAGCGCATGAAGCGCCGCCACCTGCGCGACGATGCGATCCGCTTCACCGAAGAGGCACGCCGCCTGCGGCCCGAAATGACCTTCGGCGCGGACATAATCGCGGGTTTCCCGACAGAGACCGACGCGATGTTCGAAAACTCTTTGAAGCTGGTGGATGACTGCGCGCTGACTTGGCTTCACGTCTTCCCTTATTCCGCCCGACCGGGCACGCCGGCGGCCCGGATGCCAGCAGTAGACGGCGCCACGATCAAGGAACGTGCCGCCCGCCTGCGCGCCGCAGGCGCCGACCGTGTCTCCCTCCACCTGCAGGAGCAGGTCGGACGCCCCCACAGTGTTCTCATGGAAAGCCCGCATATGGGCCGGACAGAGCAGTTCACCGAAGTACGTTTCAAAGTGGCACAGCAGGAAGGCGCGGTGGTTGACGCTGTTATTGAGGGCCGATCCGCCGACCATCTGCTGGCATAAGCTTCGGCGGTTGCAAAGATTTCCGCGACACATGTGAACCGGGTCACTGACAGCCCATCGCCCGAGAGGCACATTCACCAATGTAGAGAGCGTCAGCCCGCGATTGCCCCGGCCAAATATTCGCGGTCGCCGCGTGTTGGCATTTTCAGCCCTGCCGGGGGAGGGCTCGATCGCGCGCTGTTTGCTGTGCCGATCGCAAGGGTCATGGCCAGTGTTCTCCCGGTATTTATTGACGGATGGCGTGCAAAGGTCCGATAGCTTCCCCCATTGGTCCAAACGTCAAAGACCCTTCCGAATTGTCCCGTTCGGAAGGGTCTTTTTTAGCTCTCAGGTCTGACTGGGAAAAGTCAGCTTTCCTTGTGCTTGTGACGGGCCCAGAGGCGTTTGTTCGTCAGGTAAAGCAGCACAGACAGCAGGGTCAGGAAAATCACGCCCGCGAAACCGGCTTGCTTGCGACCGGCGAGTTTCGGTTCGGCCGTCCACATCAGGAAGGCGGAGACGTCCTCCGACAGATGCTGCAGATCGTTGGCATGTTCATCCACAAACTCGACCTGACCGTCGCCCAAGGGCGGAGCCATGGCGATCCAGCCGCCGGGGAAGACCGAGTTTCCATAAAGCACTGTGCCTGCCTGTTCCTTCTCTTCACCGGTATAGCTGGTCAGCAGGGCGGTGATATACTCCGGCCCGCCGATACCCTTGAAGAACTGGTTGATGCCAAGGCCATAGGGGCCGTGGAAGGCGGCACGCTTCTTCGCCATCAGCGAAAGGTCAGGCGCATTGGCGAGGTTCGACTGCGGGAAGTGATCCACCGGGGTCGCCGGGCGCGTGTCGTCGAGTTCCGAATCGTAGACATCGAACTGCTTGGCGTATTCGATCACCTGCGCTTCGGGCAGGTTGGGGCCGGTTTCGTCACCCAGCGTACGCATCGCCACATATTCCAACCCGTGGCAGGCGGCGCAGACTTCGGTGTAGATCTGCAGACCACGCTGAAGCTGGTTCACGTCATAGGCGCCGAAGGGACCATCGAAGGAAAAATCGATGTTCTCGATATACGGTGTTCCATGGCCATCGTCGTCGCCGTGATCGTCCTCGGCGGCGGCATGGTCGTCTTCTTTCTGACCGTGGTCATCGTCATCCATGACGCCGACTTCGGTATCTTCGCCATGGGCCTGACCGCTCACATCATCCTCTGCGATGACCTCGGTCTGGCTTTCTTCGACCGCATCGGGCTGATCCTCGGCGACTTCCTCGGCTGCTTCGGCGGCCTCGTCCTGAACGACGTCCTCGTTCACGCCGACATCTTCACGCGCGGCATCCGCGCCTTCGGCGGAGGGCAGTGCGTCGTCAGAGGCGGCTTCGACGTTCGTGTCGTCGCTGGCATCGGTTGCCTGTGCGGCAACCGAACCCGTTTCTTCAGTCGTAACGGCATCACCCTGAACGGTCGTCGTGACCTGTTCGCGGGTCTCCGTGTCCTCCTGCGTTTGCACCTGCGGGGAGGTGACGCGCTGGCCGGTGGCCGGCGCCTCGGTCGTTTCCTGCGCCAGCACGGTGGAGGCGGCTCCGACGAAACCGGCAGCGACCACGGCGGTTAGGATGTTGGTCTTCATCATAGTCATGGTCCTTACTCTGCCGGCTTGACCAGCGTTTTGGTGCCGCCGGCCTTGGGCGCGAAATGAGCGTCGAAGTCTTCTTCGATGGTCGCAGGCGGGATCAGCGGTTTCTCGATCACGCCGAGCAGCGGCAGGATCACCAGGAAGTAGGCGAACCAATAGGCCGAGGCGATCAGCGAGAAGGTTGCATAAGGCTCTTCCGCGGGCATGGCACCCAGCCACATCAGCGCGAAGAAATCAATCACCAGCAGGGCGAACCACCATTTGAACATCGGACGATAACGGCCCGACCGTACGCTGGAGGTATCGAGCCACGGTACCAGCGCCATGACCGCGATTGCACCGAACATCGCCAGCACGCCGAAGAACTTGGCGTCGATGATGCCACCCGTCACGAAGGACGCGATCTGAACGACCCAGACTTCGGAAGTGAACGCCCGCAGGATCGCGTAGAAGGGCAGGAAGTACCATTCGGGCACGATATGCGCAGGCGTCGCCAGCGGGTTCGCCTCGATATAGTTGTCCGGATGGCCGAGGTAGTTCGGCATGAAGCCCACGACCGCGAAGAACACCACCAGGATGACTGCGAGCGCGAAGAGGTCCTTGATCACGAAGTAGGGCCAGAAGGGCAGCGTGTCCTTCTCGGCTTCTTCCTTGGAACCGCGGCGCACCTCGACCCCGGTGGGGTTGTTGTTACCCGTGGTGTGGAACGCCCAGACATGCACGATCACCAGACCGGCAATCACGAAGGGTAGCAGGTAGTGCAGGCTGAAGAAACGGTTCAGCGTCGCATTGTCCACGGCAGGGCCGCCCAGCAGCAGTGTCTGCAGAGATTCACCCACGAAGGGGATTGCCCCGAAGAGACCGGTGATCACGGTCGCGCCCCAGAAGGACATCTGACCCCAGGGCAGCACGTAGCCCATGAAACCGGTAGCCATCATCAGAAGGTAAATCAGCATCCCGATGATCCACGTGACCTCACGCGGGGCCTTGTAGGAGCCGTAGTAGAGACCGCGGAAGATATGGGCATAGACCGCGACGAAGAACAACGACGCGCCGTTCATGTGCAGATACCGCAGCATGTAGCCGCCGTTCACGTTGCGCATGATATGTTCGACCGATGCGAAGGCGAGGTCCACGTGCGGGGTGTAGTGCATCACCAGAACGATACCGGTGACGATCTGCAGCAGAAGACAGAAAACGAGGACGATGCCCCATATCCACATCCAGTTAAGGTTCTTGGGTGTGGGGATCATCAATGTGTCGTACAGCAACCCAACGATGGGGAGCCGGCGGTGAAGCCACTTTTCGCCGCCCGTGGTCGGCTCGTAATGGTCGTGCGGAATTCCAGCCATTTGCGTGTGCTCCCTTAACCCAGCTTCAACGTGGATTCGTCAAGAAATTCGGCGACCGGCACCAGCAGGTTCAGGGGCGCGGGTCCTTTGCGGATCCGTCCCGCCGTGTCGTAGTGCGACCCGTGACACGGGCAGAACCAGCCCCCGAAATCGCCCGCGTCACCCAGCGGAACACATCCCAGATGCGTGCAGACGCCGATCTGGACCAGCCATTCGCCGGTGTCGTCCAGCGCGCGGTTCTCGTCGGTTGCGAGCACATCGCCCGAAAGGTTCTCGTTCTGGGCAGTCGGGTCGGGCAGGTCGCTGATATCGACGGAACGCGCCTCGACGATCTCTTCCTCGGTACGGCGGCGAATGAACACCGGCTTGCCCAGCCATTTCACGGTCAGCTGCGAGCCACGCTCAAGCCCGGAGACATCCACGCGGATCGACGAAAGCGCCTTTACGTCCGCCGAAGGGTTCATCTGGTTCACAAGTGGCCAGACCGCCGCACCGACCGCGACGGCCCCGGTGCCTGCGGTCGCGTAATAGAGGAAGTCCCTCCGGTTACCTGCGTGTTCTTCAGCTTGGGACACGGGTTTTCTCCAATTTTCTGGCCAAAGCACGGCCGTCAGACATGGCGACCGCCTGCGGACAGGCGATCTTGCTTCAGGGGGTATCTACCGGGCCATCGCGCGCCCGTCCAGATGGCAATGGCGCGCAAACCGTCGCAGGTGGCCTGCGCGGGACGGAAAAGCTTGCGATTGTGGCAATACTACCCGGCCGGGGGCGCCGTCGCCCGCATCGATGCGCGCGAATCGAACTCTTCGAACCATGCGGCGAGCGCCGGGTTGCCATTGCGCCAGCCCCGCGCGCCATGGCGAAACTCAACATATCCCAGCGCGCAGCCCACGGCGATCTGCCCCATGTCGAGCGGGCCGGACAGATGGCTGATCCAACGGCTCTCCAGCGCCGAACAGGCCCGGGCAATCTTCCCCCACTGACCTTCGACCCAGCTTTCCAATCGCTTGTCTTCGGGACGCAGCCGGTTTTCGTAGATCATCAGCAGGGCGGCATCGAGCATGCCGTCCGCCGTGGCCTCCAGCGTCAGGGTTTCCCAGCGTGCCGGACCGCTCGGATAGAGCCGGGCCGTCGCCCTGTCATCCAGATAGGCGCAAATGACACGGCTGTCATAAAGCGTCGGCCCGTCGTCCCGCTCCAGCGCGGGAACCTTGGTCAGCGGATTGCTGGCTTCCAGCCCTTCCGCCGGGTTCAACGGCGTCCCGGAGGCTTCGTGCAACGTGACATCCGCGATCTGGCCGGTTTCGTGCAGCAGGACCATGACCTTGCGCACATAGGGCGAGGTCGGAGAATAATGGAGTTTCATGCGCTGTTCCTCATGATGATCCGCGCAGTCTTTACCGAACGGCGACCCAACACAATGGGTCAGAGGTTCGTCGCGTCATCGGGGGGTCTCCGCCCTTCAGCCATCCCGCATCAACCGGGCCATCACGCCCGGGTCGGTGCCGAACCCGTGGGACTGCATTTCGGACGCGGCGGAAAGCCGGGCGGGCTCGTCCTTGTTTTGGCCCAGCTTCCATGTGCCATCGACCTCATGCACGTTCAGCCGGTAGGGCAGGATCATCCGCATCAACCGGCTGCGCGCTTCCTCCGTCATCTTGTCCATGGTCCACGCCCGCTTCGGGGCAAGACGGCTCTCGAAGAACGCGGATTGCCGGGCCAGAAGCGGCTCCAACTCTGCCAGCGGCAGGGGTTCGAGTTCTCCTATCAGGTGAACGGCCACGTAGTTCCACGTCGGCACCTGATCCTCGATCCCGTACCAGTCGGGGGAAACATAGCTGTGCGGCCCCGATACCGCGAGCCGTACCTGCAAAGGCTCCCTGCCCAGCCGGGCGATGGGATTGGAACGGACCAGATGCAACTCGGCGCTCGTGCCCTCTTCGTCCAGCACGAATGGCACATGAGACATCAGCGGCCCATCGGGACCCGCGACAGCCATGATGCCGAAGGCGGCATCACGGGCGAAGGCGACATTGCGTTCACGCGGAGTGGTGCGAAAGACGGGATTGGGATGCATCAGGCGGTCTCCGTGTCTGGCGTATTTCTATTGCGCCCGTGCCGGGCCTTTGGCAACCTGTCTGCATTCTCAGGGCGGGGTGAAATTCCCCACCGGCGGTATGTGGCCTGCGCCACGAGCCCGCGAGCGGCCCTTCCGGGGGTGTCAGCAGATCCGGTGAGATGCCGGAGCCGACGGTCATAGTCCGGATGAAAGAGAATGTGATCGGAAGGGCGCGGTGCGCTCTGCCGGTCCCGTGATCGCCTTGGGTGGATAGTGTGCCGACCAGAGGAGATCATGATGTCACACGATACTTCCGCCCGCTTCGCCTTCGTACGTGCCCGCTGGCACGCAGAGATCGTGGATCGGGCCCTGACGGGCTTTGCCGAAATCATCCCGGCTTCGGCCACGGAGGTTTTCGACGTGCCCGGTGCCTTCGAACTACCGTTGATGGCACAGAAGCTCGCCCGAAGCGGGCGGTATGACGCCATCGCCTGCGCCGCGCTGGTGGTGGACGGGGGCATATACCGCCATGATTTCGTGGCACAGGCCGTCGTGGACGGGCTGATGCGCGTGGGCCTCGATACCGGGATACCCGTGCTTTCCGTCTCGCTGACGCCGCATCAGTTTCAGGACACCGCGCACCACCGGGCGATCTATGCCGAACATTTCGTGGAAAAGGGCCGCGAAGCCGCGCATGCGGCGCTCGGTATTATCGGCGCGGGCCGGAAAGCCGCCTGATCATCCCAGGTAGACCCGCAGGGCGGGCGGCGGATCGTTCAGCAGATCCGCCGCCGACATCGGCGCCTCTGCCCTGCCGTCCGCCACGAAAATCGCTTCCTCCGCGATGCGGCGCACGTCTTCGGGGGAATGGGTGATCATCAGCAACCCGGCGCCGGTTTCCGCTACCAGATTTTCGACGAGATCCAGCATCTCCGCGCGCAGTGCGGGGCCTAGTGCGGCAAAAGGTTCATCGAGCAGGACCCAGGGCCGCGCCTGCACTAAAACCCGGGCAAGCGCGGCGCGGCTTTGCTGGCCCCCCGATAGTGCGGCAGGCAGTTTTTCCGCGTGGTCGCCAAGCTGTACCCGGGCGAGCGCCGCCGCGACCAGCTCTTCATCCTCCGCCGTCAGGCGCAGATTGGGGCGCAGGCCCAGCCCGACGTTCTGGCGCAGGGTCAGATGCGGGAAAAGGTTGTTGTCCTGAAACAGCATGGTCATCGGGCGCTGACCCGGCGGATCTGCCGTGATGTCGCGCCCTTTCACCCGGACAGAGCCGCCTGCGACAGGAAGAAAACCGCAGATCGCGTTCAGCAACGAAGATTTCCCCGCCCCCGAGGGGCCGATGACGGCGTAGCGCCTGCCCTCTCTCAGGGCCATGGTCGCCCGCAATTCGAACGTGCCGAGGCGGATCAGCAACTCTTCAAGTTCCAGCATGATGCCAGCGCCCTCCCCTGTCGAAGACCCAGAATACCAGCAGCGCGAGGCTGAGCAGGATCAGCGCCGCCCCCGCGGCGGCCTCCATCCGGTAGGCTCCCATCAGGCGATACATCTGCAAGGGCAAAGTGGCGCGATCCGGGTCGGCAAAGAGGGCGATGACGCCAAGATCGCCTACCGACAACGCCGCGGCAAGCCCCGCCGCGAATCCGAGCCGGGGGCGCAGGCGGGGCAGGATCAGCCAACGCCAGAGCGCCCAACCGCTGAGCCCGAGCGTTGCCGCAAGTCGACCATAGTCCCGCAGGACATCACGTATCCCCGGAACGAGGCTGCGCAGGGCGAAGGGCAACGCCATCATGGCGTTGACCAGCGCGGTCACGGGAAGCGCCAAAGCCTGTGGATCGGCCCATGGATTGATCAGGATGAACCAGCCGGTGCCGATCATCAGGGGCGATGCCGAAAGACCCAGCAGCCCGATCGCTTCGACCCGGCCACGCCCGCGCCCCGCGATCCAGCCCGCCATGGGCAAGGCCAACGCCATCAGCAATGCAACGCTGAGCATGGCAACCCAGAGCGATGTGGCCGCCGCCTGCCAGACAGACGCCGGAACCTGCGCCAGCCCGGCGACGCCGCGCAGCACCACGGCAAGGATCGGCCCGAGCAGGAACAGCAAGGCGAGCAGGATCGAGACACCGTCCGCGAACCTTTGCGTTCCGCCGCGCGCATCCCACCGCTGTAGGGGCCTGTCCAGCCCCGCGTCGGGCGAGACGGAAGGCAGCAACCCCAGTGCAAGCACCGCCGCACCGCCCGCCAGAACAAGCTGCAGTAGGCTAAGCATCGCGGCGCGGCCCAGATCGAAATCGAAGCGGAACGCCTGATAAATAGCCAGTTCGATCGTCGTGGCGCGCGGACCGCCACCCAACGTCAGCGCAACCGCGAAACTGGTGAGGCAGATGACGAAAATGAGTGCGAAAACGCCGGGCACGACCTGTTTCAAAAGCGGCCATTCGACAGCACGGAACAGCGCACGCGGCGCAAGATCCAGTTGCGCAACAAGGCGGAACCGTTCCGACGGTACGGATTGCCAGGCTTGCAGCAGCAAGCGCGTCGCAAGCGGCAGGTTAAAGAAGACGTGGGCCAGCACCACCCCGTGCAACCCGTAGATCGACAGGCCCGGCAACCCGAGCAGGTCGAGCCCCGCATTGACCCATCCCGACCTTCCGAACACCACGAGCAACCCCAACACCGCCACGATCACCGGCAAGATGAAGGGTGCGCCCAGCAGGGTCACGACCAGCCCGCGACCGGGAAACCGCCGCCGGGCCAACGCGCGCGCCACCGGCACCGCCAGAACGACCGAGATTGCCGCCGACAGCAAAGCCTGAAGTATCGTGAAACGGATCGCGGCCCAATCGCTCGTTGACAGCCCGCCTGCTATTTCCGCCCGGCTGAGGACACCGGCAAACGCCGCCAGTATGGCCGCGACGACAAGCGCCGCCGCGGCCATACCCGATCTGGGGCTTATCGGGACAGCGCCGCAAGCCATTCCTGCAACGCTTCGTCACGCAGGGTCGGCACGGCCTCCGTTTGGATCAACAGCGCCTTTTCGGGTTCGACCAGCGTTTCGAAACCCTCCGGCAAGCCGCCTTCGGGCATCACGGCGGGATACATCCAGTTGGTCGTGGGAAGGATGGACTGCGCCGCGTCGGAAACCATGAACCGCAGGAATTGCTCTGCGAGGTCCGGCCTATCGCTTGCTGCCAGTCGGCCAGCGACCTCGATCTGCATGTAATGCCCTTCGTCGAAGACGGCGGCCGCCTTGCTCGAATCCTCCTCGGCAATGAGGTGATAGGCGGGAGAGGTCGTGTAGCTCAGCACCATGTCGGCCTCGCCTTCGAGGAAGAGGCCATAAGCCTCCGACCAGCCTTTGGTTACGGTGACGATATTGTCGGCCAGCCCTTCCCAGATCGCGGGCGCCTCATCCCCGTAAGCCTGCTTCACCCACATCAGCAGCCCCAGCCCCGGAGTAGAGGAGCGCGGATCCTGAATGACGATCTTCAGGTCGCTGTCGGCCAGCGCGCGGAAGTTCGCGGGGGCATCGAGCGTATCTTCGTGGACAAAGGCGAAATAACCCCAGTCATAGGGCACGAAAACCTCGTCGTCCCAGGCTATCGGCAGATCGTACTGGGCGCTGACATCGCTTTCCTGGAAAAGCCCCGTCTCTTTCGCGGCAGCAATCAGGCTGGTGTCCAGCCCCAGGACGACATCGGCATCCGTGCGGGCGCCTTCCAGCTTCAGGCGGGCCAGAAGCGCTGCACCGTCCCCCATGCCGACGAAATTCAGATCGCAGCCGCATTCTTCTTCGAAGGCTTTCTCGATCGCGGGGCCGGGGCCCCAGTCCGCCACAAAACTGTCGTATGTATAGACCGTGAGTTCAGGTGCCTGGGCGTAGGCCGCCGAGGCTCCAGCAAGGCCCGCTGCAAGTGCAAGATACTTCATCGCATCCTCCTTTTGCGGCGAAAGGGTGTAAGGTGGATGGATGTCCAGACCTTCCCTCCGCCGGTGCTAACCGGTTCAGGTTCAACGGGTCCGCGCATCACGCACATCTCAGCCTTTCGGCCCCCCGAGGTACTGCGAGAGGTAATATGAGTGAGACCAACAGGCAACAGTATTAATGAAACTTCGGCAGATGGGGCGAGATCGGCACCCTGCGCCCTACATGTGAATAGACAGCCCACCGTCGGGCCAATGATTAATGAGGAACCGATTATGAAAAGCCACTTCCTGTATCTTTCCACCGCCGCCCTTCTGGTTGGAACCGGCGTCAGCGCCCAGCAATTCCAGTACGACGGCACGACCCTGGGTCTGTCTTACAGCGCCAACACCTTCGGTAGCGGAGGGGGCGAAGAGCCGCGTGTCTCCGCGCTCACCGCGGTGTCCTACGGCAATTTCGGGGCCGAGGCCTATCTTGCCTACTCGAAAGAGAATTATCAGAACGCTGACTTTTTCGAGACCAACACAGCCGGGTTGCGCTTTCTCTACAGCTTTTCTGACGCTTTCGCCGTCGGCATCTACGGGCAGTACAACACGCGGGATCGCGAACCCTTCCTCGTGGGCTTCACCGGACCGGGCAACAACAATACCTCCCACGGGGGGATCGAAATGCGCGGGGATTATCGCGGTTTCGATTACGTCGGATATTTCGGTGCGAGCAACGAAAAGAACACCGGCGGGGAAGACTGGTATTCCACTGGCCTGCACGTGGGTCGGGACTTCTCCAACGGTCTGAACCTCTTTGCAGAGGTGCAGTACGACAACTACCAGGAAACCACGACCACCATCGAAGACGATGTGACGGCGGTAAAGCTCGGCATGACCTATGACATCGGCAGCGCCCTGCCTTCGATCAACCGCCCGATCTATCTGAAGACGGAAGTGGGCCGCCTGCATTCGGACCTGCTGGACGAGACATGGACGCAAGGCAACATCACGGTCAGCATTCCGCTGGGTCGCGATGCCCCCGAGCCGCCTGCTTTCCGCGGCAAGCGTTCGCTGGCAACGGAATCGCCCAGCCTCTGACATCGCGCCCCGCTTCCTGCGGCCCTTGGCAAGCCGGAGGCGGGGCAGTATGCCGTTCAACGAAATCGGAGAACGCGCATGAGCCTCAACAGTTTCGGGCATCTTTACCGGGTCACCACGTGGGGCGAGAGCCACGGCCCGGCCATCGGGGCGACCGTGGATGGCTGCCCCCCCGGCGTGCCGATCGATGAAGGCATGATCCAGCACTGGCTGGACCGTCGCAAACCCGGGCAAAATAAGTACACCACTCAACGGCGGGAAGCCGATGCCGTGCGAATCCTGTCGGGCACGTTCGAAGGCGTCACCACCGGCACCCCCGTGCAGCTGCTGATCGAGAACACCGATCAGCGCAGCAAGGACTACGGCGACATCAAGGACAAGTTTCGCCCCGGCCACGCCGATATCACCTATTACCAGAAATACGGTATCCGCGATTATCGCGGCGGCGGTCGGTCTTCGGCGCGCGAAACCGCCAGCAGGGTTGCCGCGGGCGGGCTGGCGCGCGAAGCGATCCGCGCCATGGTCCCCGACATGCAGATCACCGGCTACATGGTGCAGATGGGGCCGCACAAGATCGACCGCGACGCCTTCGACTGGAACGAGATCGAGCGGAACCCGTTCTGGGTGCCGGACGCTGGCGCGGCCTCTGACTGGGCCGAATACCTCGACGGCCTGCGCAAATCCGGAAGCAGTGTCGGCGCGATCATCGAAGTGGTGGCACGGGGTGTGCCCGTCGGCCTCGGCGCGCCGGTCTATGGCAAGCTGGATACCGATCTGGCCGCCGCAATGATGAGCATCAATGCCGTCAAGGGCGTGGAAATCGGCGAAGGTATGTCTGCCGCCATGCTCACCGGCGAATCGAACGCTGACGAGATCTCCATGGGCCCCAACGGGCCGGTCTACTCGTCGAACCACGCGGGCGGGATACTCGGCGGTATCAGCACCGGGCAGGACATTGTGTTGCGTTTCGCGGTCAAGCCCACGTCGAGCATACTGACCACCCGGAAGACGATCACCAAGACAGGCGAGGATACAGAGATCATCACCAAAGGTCGCCACGATCCTTGCGTCGGCATCCGCGCCGTTCCGGTGGGTGAGGCGATGATGGCCTGTGTTCTGCTGGACCACCTGCTGCTGCACCGCGGGCAGATCGGCCAGAATCGCGGCGTGATCGGACCGGAAGCCTGATGCGAAAACCCCTCCTGTGAAGGTAGAGGATTTCTCCGCCCGGCCCGCACTTGGCGTCGGCCTCAAGGTGCTGGCGATCTTTCTGTTCACCACCATGTCCGCGCTCATCAAGGCCACGGCGGACGATGTCCCGGCGGGCGAAGCCGTTTTCTTCCGCTCGTTCTTTGCCATCCCCGTCATTCTGATCTGGCTCATCCAGCGGGGGCAATTGTCCCACGGGTTGAAGCCGGTCAGCCCGATGGGTCACGTCTGGCGCGGCCTGTTCGGCACGACCGCGATGGGGCTTACCTTCATGGGCCTTGGCCTGCTCCCCCTGCCGGAGGTTACGGCGATCGGTTTTGCCACTCCGATTTTCACGGTCGCGCTCGCCGCCGTCCTTCTGGGAGAGAAAATCCGCCTGATCCGTGTGACGGCGGTGGGGATGGGGCTGCTGGGCGTGATGATCATCCTCTGGCCGCGTTTCACCAGCATCGGGACGATGGAACAGACCGCCACCATCGGTGCCCTGCTGATCCTCATCGCGACGATGATGCGCAGCCTCGTGCAGATCCATATCCGCCAGCTGGTGCAAACCGAACATACCGCTGCCATCGTGTTCTACTTTTCCGTCACCGCATCCCTGCTGTCCCTGCTGACCATTCCCTTCGGCTGGGTTGTGCCGGATGCGGAAACGGTTGCCCTGCTGATCACCGCCGGGCTGATCGGCGGTGTGGCGCAGATACTCGTCACCTCGGCCTATCGCTATGGCTCCGCCTCCATGCTTGCGCCCTACGATTATACCTCGATGCTCTTCGCCATCGTCATCGGCTATGTCTTCTTCGGGGAATTGCCCACGATGGTCATGCTGGCGGGGGCATCGCTTGTGATTATCGCCGGGGCCCTCGTCATCCTGCGCGAACGTCAGCTTGGTCTGGAACGGGGCAAGGTGCGGTCGGTGACCGATCCCAAGGCCTGATGCTTTACCCCGGCGACAGGGGGCTTATGGTGCCCCGGAGAAACAAGGGAGCCGCAGCATGTCCGACAAGACCCAACCCGACGACCACAAACAAAAGATGCAGGAACGTCAGGCAGAACAGCGCCTCAAGGTAGCGCAGCTGGAAGACCCAGAAAAAGGCCTGGTGCTGGTTCATACCGGGGCCGGCAAGGGGAAATCCTCCAGCGCCTTCGGCGTGGTGATCCGCGCACTGGGCTGGAAACAGACCGTGGGCGTCGTGCAGTTCATCAAGGGTAAGTGGAAAACCGGCGAACGGCTGTTCTTCGAACGGGCCGGCGGGGTGACATGGCACACCATGGGGGACGGCTTCACATGGGATACGCAGGACAAGGAACGCGACATCTCCGCCGCCAAGGCCGCTTTCGCCAAGGGGCGGGAGATGATGGAGAGCGGCGACTATGATCTGGTCGTGCTGGACGAGATCAACATCGCAATGCGCTATGACTATCTGTCTACGGAAGAAGTGATCGCCGCGCTCGACGCCCGCGACCCGCGCACCGGGGTGGTGCTGACGGGGCGGGACGCAAAGCCCGCGCTTTGCGACTACGCGGACCTCGTGACCGAAATGACAGAGGTCAAACACCCCTTCAAAGCGGGCATAAAGGCGCAAAAGGGCGTGGATTACTGAACATGGCAGAGCCGGAAGCCGACACGCAAAAGGTTGCATTGATCACAGGTGCGGCACGGGGCATCGGGCTGGCCACGGCGAAGCTCTTTCTTGCCGAAGGCTGGCGCGTGGCGTTGCTGGACCGCGACGCGGAGGAACTGGAGACGGCCTGCGCCGAACTCGGGCCGGACACGCTCGCGCTGGTGCGCGACATTTCCAACCCGCAGGATGCGCCCGCCGCCCTGCGCGATGTACTGGAAAGGTTCGGGCGGCTGGACACACTGGTGAACAATGCGGGCGTCGCCGACTTCGGACCGATCGATGAAACGGATTTCGACCGCTGGCGGCGTGTCATGGAAACCAACCTCGACGGGACCTTCCTGATGTCGCAGGCTGCCCTGCCCGCATTGAAGGAAAGCCGAGGCGCATTGGTCAATATCGCCTCCATCTCGGGGCTGCGCGCCTCCACCCTGCGGGTGGCCTATGGCACGTCGAAGGCCGCTGTCATCCAACTGACGAAACAGCAGGCTGCTGAACTAGGTGAGTTCGGCATCCGCGCGAACTGCGTCTGCCCGGGGCCGGTGCGCACCAAGCTCGCCATGGCGGTACACAGCCCCGAGATCATCGCCGCTTATCATGACGCGATTCCGCTGAACCGCTATGGCAGCGAGAGCGAGATCGCGGAAGTCATCGTCTTTCTCTGCAGCCCCCGCGCAAGCTATGTGACGGGCCAAGTCATCGCGGCGGACGGTGGTTTCGAAAGTACCGGGGTCGGCCTTCCCGCCCTGCGAAACTGAGGACCGCAAAGCGGACTGGCCAGATCGGGGAATCGTGTTAGCCTGCCCTCTCCAAGGGAGGATTTCACATGAACATTAAACCTGTTATCGCCGCCGCTTTTGTCTTGGGACTGGGCGCCGCACCTGCCTTTGCGCAGGACTGCAAGAATTCCCAATGGGGGGCCGAGGATACGATCGGATCGGCCAACCTCGTCACCCCGGAACGCACGCTTGAGGCCACAAAGCTGATCAAGCAGGGCAAATCGATGCCGTTGGGCATCGCGATCGGGCCGGATACACCCGCCTTCCCGCCCCGCTCGCTCAACCTTCAGGTGGTGCAGCCCAATCAGCAGGGGGGCCAGAAACTTTCAGGCTTCGGCTATGAAGGGAACTACAACGACGACCTTTTGCAGACATGGATCGGCATCGGATCACAGCTCGATGGTCTGGGCCATCTGGGGGAGAACGGGCATTATTATAACTGCCTCGACGAAAAGGAAATCAGCGCCATCACCGGTCTGACAAAGCTCGGCACGCATGCGGTGCCGCCGCTGGTGGGCCGGGGCGTGATCCTCGACATGGCCGCGCAGGCGGGCGTGGAGGTCATGGAAGCAGGCCAGAGCTTCGGCTCCGAAGAGATCAAGGCCGCCGCAGAAGCGCAGAACGTCGAACTGCGCGAGGGTGACATCGTTCTGTTCTATACCGGCTGGACCGACGGCATGCTGGAAAGCAACCCGGCCCTCTGGGGCCAAGCCGAGCCGGGCCTCACCAACGAGGGAGCGGTCTACATGGCGTCGCTGAACCCGATTGCCGTCGGGGCCGATACATGGGGGCTGGACGCCGTGCCGCCGGCCGAAGGTGACAAGGTGTTCTACGGCCATGTCACGCTCCTGAAGGAAAACGGGATCTATATCCTCGAGACGATGAACGTGGGCCCGCTGCTGGAGGAAGGTGTGAACGAGTTCATGTTCGTACTGGGGCAGCCACGGATCATCGGATCGGTTCAGGCGATGATCAATCCGGTGGCCTTGTATTGAGCGACCCCGGTACTGAAGACAGAAGGCCGGGCGATGATCGCCCGGCCTTTTGGTTTCTTGTCTTACCGGATTTGCCCGCCTCTGCCCTTGTTCGCAGCGGCAATCGCGGGAGCCTCCGGCGGGGATTTTCCGCCATTTGGAAGCGGGCGGCGGGATCGCCGCCCGAGAGGTGATTTCAGGTGCGGACCAGCTTTTCGTAGCTTTCCGAGATGTCGCGGGTCATGGAACCCACCTCGAAGTTGTAGTCGCCGATCTGGCCCACGGGCGTAACCTCGGCGGCGGTGCCGGTCAGCCAACACTGTTCGAAACCTTCCAGTTCTTCGGGCATGATATGGCGTTCGTGTACCTTGATCTGCTTGTCCCGCAGCATGCCGATCACCGTCTGGCGGGTGATCCCATTGAGGAAGCAGTCCGGATCGGGGGTATGCACCTCGCCATCCTTGACGAAGAAGATGTTGGCGCCGGTCGCTTCGGCCACGTAGCCGCGGTAATCGAACATCATGGCATCCGAACAACCCTTTGCCTCTGCGGCGTGCTTGGACATCGTGCAGATCATGTAGAGGCCCGCGGCCTTCGCGTGGGAGGGGATCGTTTCCGGCGAGGGGCGCTTCCACTTGGAGATGTCGAGCTTGGCGCCTTTCATCTTGGCGTCGCCGTAGTATGCACCCCATTCCCAGGCGGCGATTGCCAGCCGGACCGGGTTGCGCGCCGAAGCCACGCCCATGTCCTCGCCCGCGCCGCGCCATGCGATTGCGCGCACATAGGCATCCTGCAGGCCCGAAGCTTGCAGAACCTCGAGCTTGGCCGCCTCGATTTCGTCAACCGTGTAGGGGATTTCAAAGTCGATCATCTGGGCCGAGCGCTTGAGCCGTTCGGAATGTTCGCGGCTCTTGAAAATCTTGCCGCCATAGGCCCGTTCACCTTCGAAGACGGAAGAGGCATAGTGCAGGGCGTGGGTCAGGATATGGACGTTGGCCTCGCGCCAGTCGACCATCTTGCCATCCATCCAGATGTATCCGTCCCGATCATTATATGCGCCTGCCATGTCGTTTCCTTCCCAAATTACATGGTATGTATTGCAATAGTTGCGCAAAAGGGCGCGCAAATATCATTTTATTTCCCATTTCCCCCGATTCGATAGCCTTTCGCCCTTGGAATGTCAACAAGGCTGACATAAACTGCGCCTGACTGCGACGAGAGGTGATTTATGGCGGACGGGCGGGCGCTTTCCATCAACAGCGGCGAGAATCTGCTGTTTCTCACCGACGAACAGTTGCGCCAGGGCATCGAGGCGATGTTCTTTGCCTACCGGGGTTTTACCGCCGATCCCGATCGCATTCTCGACGATCTTGCCTATGGGCGCGCGCATCACCGGGCGATCCATTTCATCAACCGCGCCCCCGGCACGACAGTTAATAATCTGCTCAACCTGCTGGGCGTCACCAAGCAATCGCTCAACCGTGTGTTGCGCACATTGATCTCAGATGGTCTGGTGCAAAGCAGGATCGGTAAGAACGACAAGCGGGAAAGGCACCTTTATTTGACGGACAAGGGACGGGAATTGGAGCAGACCCTGTCGGACGCCCAGCGTGCGCGGATGCGCGCCGCCTACAGAGAGGCGGGGCCCGAAGCGGTAGCGGGATTCCGCACCGTACTCGAAGCGATGATGGACAGCGAAATGCGCCGGAGCTTTCAGCGCCTCAAGGAAACCGGCGCGTGAGCGATTTCGAATCCCACCTGCTGATCGTGGATGACGACGAACGCATTCGCACTCTGCTCAAGAAATTTCTGGTTCGGCAGGGGTTCCTCGTGACGGCGGCGCGTGATGCGGCCCATGCGCGGCGCATTCTCGCCGGGCTGGATTTCGACCTGATCGTGCTCGACGTCATGATGCCCGGAGAGGACGGCATGGCGCTGACCTCCTCCCTCCGGCAGACGATGCAGACGCCGATCCTGCTTTTGACGGCGCGGGGAGAAACCAACAGCCGGATCGAAGGCCTCGAAGCCGGGGCGGACGACTATCTGCCGAAACCCTTCGAACCCAAGGAACTGCTGCTGAGGATCAATGCCATCCTGCGCCGCATGCCCGATACCTTCACACAGGAAAGCGCCCCCAAGGTGCTGTCGCTTGGTCCGATCCGGTATGACCTCGAACGGGGTGAGATGTGGCAGGGCGATGAACTGGTGCGGCTCACCGCGACCGAGGTGCACCTGATGAAGATTTTCGCGGCGCAGCCGGGCGTCGCGCTCAGCCGGTCGAAGCTGGTGGAAGAACTGGGGCGGGACCGGGGGCAGGCGCAGGAACGCGCCGTCGACGTACAGATCACCCGACTGCGCCGGAAGATCGAAAACAACCCCAAACAGCCCCGCTACCTGCAGACGGTCCGCGGTGCGGGCTACATGCTCGCCCCCGACTGACGTCGCATTCCTGCCCGAAACCCTGCGCCCCTCTCTGGCGGGGCGGTTCCCGACCCGTTAGAGTGCGGTCGAACCAGAGACAGGATAACAACATGTCGGACACCCCTGTAGAGGAAATGAGCTTCGAGGCCGCGATGGCCGAACTTGAAAAGGTTCTGGCGCAGCTCGAACGTGGCGAAGTGGCACTGGACGAAAGCATCGCGCTCTATGAACGCGGTGCCAAGCTGAAGGCGCGCTGCGAAAAGACGCTGAAGGACGCCGAAGAGAAGGTCGCAGCGATCACGCTCGATCAGGATGGCAACCCCAAGGGCACCACGCCGGTCGAAGGCCTTTGATGCACCGCCAAGCGCTCGACGATGCCGCGACGGCGATCCAGACCTATTTCGATACTCTCTTCGACGAACTGCCCGACCAGCCGGTCACTAAGGCGATGCGCTACGCGCTCGAAGGTGGGAAGGCCATGCGGGGAACCCTTGTGCTGGAAGGGGCCCGACTGCATGGCGTCGACCGCCGGCATGCCCTGCCCGCTGCCGCCGCCATCGAAGCAATTCACGCCTATAGTCTGATCCATGATGACCTGCCGGCCATGGACGATGATGACCTGCGCCGTGGACGCCCCACCGTACACCGCGCCTGGGACGAAGCGACAGCGATCCTCGCCGGGGATGCCCTGCAGGCATTGGGGTTCGAACTGGCGCTGCGTACAGGCCCCCCCGACGTGGCAGTTGCCTTGACAAGCGCCCTTGCCTCCGCCGCCGGAGCGCGCGGCATGGTGCTGGGGCAGGCGCTGGACATCGCCGCCGAAACCGCAGGCAGCCCCCTTTCGCTGGAGGAGATCATCGATCTGCAGCAAGGAAAAACAGGCGCGCTTATAATCTGGGCAGCTACTGCGGGGCCGATCCTTGCAGGGGCCGATCCCGAACCCCTGCGCAGATGCGGTGCGGCAATCGGGCTGGCTTTTCAGATCGCCGATGACATACTGGATGTCGAAGGTTGCGCGGACACGGCTGGCAAGCGCCTTCAGAAAGATGCGGCCGCGGGCAAGGCGACCTTTGTTTCCCTGCTCGGGCTGGACGGCGCGAAGGCCCGGGCCGAAGCACTGGTGGACGAAGCGCTCGCCGCTCTCGCGCCATATGACGACAAGGCGGATCCATTGCGGGCGCTGGCGCGTTTCGTTATTGCGCGCAAAAGCTGAGCCGCCGACAGGAAGGCCGAGATGACAGAAACACCCCTGCTGAACCGCATCCGGCGTCCTGCCGATCTGAAAGATCTATCCGATGCGCAGCTGCACCAGCTTGCGGCTGAACTACGCGCGGAAACGATTTCCGCCGTTTCGGTAACGGGCGGACACCTCGGAGCCGGGCTGGGTGTTGTTGAATTGACGGTGGCGCTGCATGCGGTCTTTGACACGCCCCGGGACAAGCTGATCTGGGATGTGAGCCATCAGTGCTATCCCCACAAGATCCTGACCGAACGGCGGGACCGTATTCGTACCCTGCGCATGAAGGACGGGCTGAGCGGCTTCACCAAACGCAGCGAAAGCCCTTACGATCCCTTCGGCGCGGCCCATTCCTCCACCTCGATCAGCGCGGCGCTCGGCTTTGCCGTGGCCCGGGATCTGGGCGGCGACGTGCCCGAGGGGCTGGGGGATGCCATCGCGGTGATCGGCGACGGCGCGATGAGCGCGGGCATGGCATACGAGGCGATGAACAACGCCGGTCATCTGGGCCGCCGCCTGATCGTCATTCTGAACGACAATGAAATGTCGATCGCGCCGCCTGTCGGGGCAATGTCCTCCTATCTCAGCCGGCTCTACGCCGAAAAACCGTTTCAGGACTTTCGCGCGGCCGCCAAAGGCGCCGTCAGCATGCTGCCCGAACCTTTCCGCCTTGGGGCGAAGCGGGCAAAAGACGTGCTGAAGGGCATGGCGGTGGGCGGTACCTTGTTCGAACAGCTTGGATTTTCCTATGTGGGCCCCATCGACGGGCATGACCTGAACCAGTTGCTGCCGGTTCTGCGCACGGTAAAGGACCGCGCCAACGGTCCCATTCTCATCCATGTTGTGACGAAAAAGGGCAAAGGTTACGCCCCGGCTGAAGAAGCGCTGGACCGCGGTCACGCGACCGCCAAGTTCGACCTGGTGACCGGGAAGCAAAAGAAGGCCCCTTCCAACGCGCCCAGCTATACCCGCGTCTTCGCCGACAGCCTGCTGGCAGAGGCGGCGGAAGATGACCGGATCTGCGCCGTGACCGCGGCGATGCCGGACGGCACCGGGCTCAACCTCTTTGCCGAACGCTATCCGTCGCGCTGTTTCGATGTCGGTATCGCCGAACAGCACGGCGTCACCTTTTCCGCCGGGTTGGCGGCAGGCGGGATGAAACCTTTCTGCGCCATCTATTCGACCTTCCTTCAGCGCGGCTACGATCAGGTGGTGCATGACGTGGCGATCCAGCGCCTTCCGGTCCGCTTCGCCATAGACCGCGCGGGGCTTGTGGGGGCCGACGGGGCCACCCATGCGGGGGCCTTTGATGTCGCCTTTCTGGCCAACCTGCCCGGCTTCGTCGTGATGGCGGCTGCCGATGAGGCGGAGTTGCGGCATATGGTTGCTACCGCCGCTGCCTATGACGACGGCCCCATCGCATTCCGCTTTCCCCGCGGCGAGGGCGAGGGGGTCGAGCTTCCGGCTCGCGGTGTTCCGTTGGAGATCGGCAAGGGGCGCGTGATCGAAAAGGGCGCGCGCGTGGCGATCCTGTCTTTCGGCACCCGGTTGGGGGAGGTCCGCAAGGCCGCCGAGGCACTGCGGGCCCGCGGGATCAGCCCCACGATCGCGGATGCCCGTTTTGCCAAACCGCTCGACCGGGAGATGATCCTCGACCTTGCGGCGAAACACGAGGCGCTCATTACCGTTGAGGAAGGCGCCGTCGGTGGCTTCGGCAGCCATGTGGCTCAATTGCTCGCGGATGAAGGCGTCTTTGACGAAGGGTTGCGCTACCGTTCCATGGTCCTGCCGGATATCTTTATCGATCAGGCCAGCCCTGCCGATATGTATGAAGCGGCGGGCATGAATGCGGCACAGATCGAAGCGAAAGTGCTCGATGTGCTGGGGATTTCGCGCATCGATGCGCAGCGGGCCTAGAGCAGGAACCAAAGCCCCGCCGATGCTGTGATCACCACACCTGCATAGCCCAGAAGAACATAAAGGCCGTCGCGGGTGAAAAGCCCGAAGGATAGCAGCGCGACCACCGCCGCCCCGATAGATGAAACCATCGGCAAGACCTCCAGCAGGGGCCAGCCGATGGGGATCACCGTGCAGGCAAGCAATGTCAGGCTGCGTGCCGGTCCGACGGTCAGATACCGCAACCGCGAATGGGAGTGCCGATCGACGAAGGCGCAGGGCCGCCGCATCCATTCCACCGCCTTCAGCAGGCGCTTCGATGCGATCTCCCTCCGCAAAAGGAAGCCGGGCAGCCAGAGCCTCCGCCGCCCGACCAAGGCTTGGGTGGAAAGCAGGATGATCAGCGCAGCCGCGATGGTGGGCACACCGGGGATCCCCGACAGGGGCGAAACCAGCATCAGCGCGATCAGCAGGATGAAGGGCGTGATCGCCCGGTCACCGAATTCATGCAGCACATCGTCGACCGAAACCGTGTCCTGCCGGGCGGCGTGCTCCATCCCGTCGAGCAGATGGTTCAGGGTCCGGTCCTCATCCACCACGAGGGGTCACTCCGCCTCGCGGTCGCGCAGGGCCGCCAGCCCGCTGCGGTAATCGGGATAGGCGGGCGACCAACCGAGTTCGGCCTTGGCCCGGTCATTCCGCACCTTCTTGCTCTCGGCATAGAAACTGCGGGCCATGGGGGTCATATCGGCCTGCTCGAAGGGAATGGCGGGCGGGACGGGGCGGCCCAGCAGTTCCGCTGCATGGGCAATCACATCCTCTGGCGGGGCCGGATCGTCGTCGCAGAGGTTATAGATCGCACCGGGGTTCGGGGCCGCGATGGAAAGCTCCAATGCCTTGGCGATATCCTCGACGTGGATGCGCGAAAAGACCTGACCTTTCTTGATGATCCTGCGCGCCGTCCCCTCGCGCACCTTGGAGAAGGGCCCCCTGCCCGGCCCGTAGATTCCCGCAAGCCGGAAAATGTGCAGGGGCAATCCCGGAATCGCCCGCCACGCGGCCTCAGCCTCCACCCGGGCCTTTCCCCGCCGCGTGGAAGGGGCAAGCGGTGTGTCCTCGTCCACCCAGTCGCCGCCGTGATCGCCATAAACGCCGGTTGTCGACAGGTAGCCGGCCCAGCGCAAATCCGGTGCCATCGCCGCGATTTCCTCGCGCAGCGCGTTCAGTACCGGGTCCCCATCAGGCCCCGGCCCGGCAGAGATGAGCAGGTGGGACGCCACCTTCAAAAGCGGCTCCACGTCCGTTCCGGGCCATAGAACGGGTTCAACGCCCGCCGCGGCAATCTCCGCCTGCCGCTCGGGCTTGCGCGTCGTCCCGAAAATACGCCAACCCTGCGGCACCAGCCGGTGCGCCAGCGCCTGCGCGCTGTAGCCATGACCGAAGGAGAGTAACGTCTTTTCCATCGCCGGATGGTGGACCGCCCGCGCGCCGGTCGCAAGGGCGCAAGCTCGGCTCAGAGCGCGGATAAATCGATTTTGGCGGCGTCCGGCACCAGCGCGTTGATCTGGCGCAAATGCTCGGGCAGACAGCGTGTGAGAAAATCGTAATTCTCCACAACATGCGCCCGCGC
>NZ_LWGH01000333.1:0-1816 GCF_001635395.1 Sulfitobacter sp. HI0129
GGAGCTCCTTCACCTGCTCCTCGTCGATCTCCGGCTTCTTGCGGCTCCCGCGCTCGAACACGCCTGAAGCGCCCTCGAGCAAGGCGCGTTTCCATTGGTGAATCATCGTCGGATGCACCCCGAACCGGCTTGCCAGCTCAGCGGCCGTCTCCTCGCCTTTCAGGGCTTCCAGCGCGACCTTCGCCTTGAACTCAGGCGCATGTTGCTTTCGCTTCGACATCTCTGATCTCCTTCTCGTCGAAGATCAGCAGACAACAAATCGTAGCTTACGTCAGTGTCCGATTTTCTGGGGGTAGCTCACTCTGAAGCGGAGGGGAACCTGCGCAGCAGATCGTCTAACTCCGCGCCGTGACGCAAAAGAAAGTCTCGTGTTAGACGACTGGCTGTATTTGTAGGTACTCCAGTCGTCGATTCTATAGTCATTTTCCATTCATGTCCCATTCGTCGGGCTCCCCAGCATCCGCAGGCGGCGGAATGCCGCCCTGAATTAATCGGTGCTGTTCAAGGCCTCGCCGTGCAGGAGTCTACAGCGAGGCTGATCACCGTCACAAAGTAGCGGTGATCTCGGCGATCAGACGCGGTGTTCCAGTCCGCGTTCTCATATGATGTGCTTTCTAAAATAGGGTGTGGTATCCGCGGCTTTGAAAGCCGGTCTCTCCGATCGAGACCGTCTTCTAAAACCGCGGCGCTTCATAGAGCCCGCAGCCTGATGGCGGCGAGTTGTGTTTGGGTAGACAGATCTGAAGGAAACACACCACGGAGCTATCGGTCGGCCAACTCACACGGTTTCTCCCCGCACTAAAGCCAAGTAACCTCTGCGCTCGTTTGGCAGCTTCGATAATCAGATATCAGGTAACAATCTGTCTTTGCGGTGCAAGGTTAGGGAATAACCAAAATATCCATCTCCCGTCTAATCGCCGAGACTCGAGCACGTCAGTGGGTTCAGTTTCGCAGTGAACGCACCCACAAGGTCTGCGCATTCGAACGCCTCACGAATGATTTGCTTACGGTGAGCTTCAAGCCTCATGTCCAGACTCCCTTGGCACCCCTGCTTGCTCGCGTCTCAGGGTGAAGGCGCGAGCAAACAGGGGTGCCTATTGATATCGTATAGTTCGTTTGCTCGGTTCGGTTTGGGCTCGGCGCTCAACCGGACGGGGTCCTGGAGAGGACACCTTTCTTGGCTGGCACGGGGAGCGCGAGCAAGAGGGGATGCTGCCGGTGGGGAGGAGTGCGGAACGACTTCCCCAAGAGGTTTGTCAGAGACACCAGAGTGCAGGACAGGGGAACGACGACGGACGTCCCGTCCGCACTCGGCGCAGGAGCCCCCCGCGGCGAGTGGCCGCTGGACAGCTGGCGATATGTATTGAGCGATAGCAGAGAGACGCAATACGTTTAGTCAGTCGTTATGAGTATTGGTTAGGTGCAATACATGACACTCCACAGCCGCCCGCTTTCCCGGAATTTGTCAGTAGATCCTAATTCCATCAGTGAATGAAGAACGGAGCACAGACGGTGCAACACCCAACGACAGCATAACATCTCGACAAACGCGAAGTATTTAATATTTACAATCAATCGCTTAGAATAAAGTCAGCATCTTCATTATTGATTTTTACCGCGCTGGCTAAAGTGTAGCCATGTTCTCACAAGAGACCTATTCCGGTCTCCTGTGAAGAAAAGGACACTCGAATGCTTGCGCTACCCATTGCACTACCTGCCACTCTTGTGGCGCAAATCAATTATGAAACCGCAAAAATAAAATGTGAATTTGACGACGCCTTGCCTGAAAGATTTCGCTCTTCAATGAAGTGCGCAA